>JACIWP010000056.1 GCA_014360855.1 Anaerolineae bacterium | reverse complement strand
GGAACCATCATGGGCGGGATGTAACCATTTTCACGGACGGAGGGGACCAAGGGCCAGAGGTCTTCCTGCCGGACTCCCTGGACGAGCCTCCTCCGCCGCCGGAAAAGCCGGCGCCGCTGAAGGTCGGCCAGAAAGTGCGCATCATCGGGTATCCCCGGCTGGGCGCGGTGGGGCATATCCTCGAGGTGCTGAGCACGCCGCGTCGGGTGGAAGCCGGCGTGCTGTATGAAGGGGTGATGGTGGAGCTGGACCATCACGAGACCGTCTTCGTGCCGTGGATGAACGTGGAGCCCATTGGGCCGCGGGCATCATCGTAATTTATCGCTCTGATGCTGTAAGGAGAGGGACATCGTATGGACAAGCAAAATCGGCTGTTTGCCACCATTGCCATCGCGCTGATCGTACTGTTGGGCCTGGCGCTCCTGGGCATCGGGGGGTGGGCGTTGGTCATCCGGCCCAAACAGCGGGCGGTGCAGGCGGAGGAGACCGCCACCGCCATCGCCATGGCGGCGACCCCTACGCCGACCGCCACGGCGACCCTGCCCCCGCCGGCCAGCCCCACGCCGCGGCCGACCAACACGCCGGTGGTGCCGGCGGTGACGGATACCCCCACGGTCGCGCCGGCGGCCGGCCAGGTCACGGAAACCCCAGCGCCGGCGGCCAGCCCGCAGGTCACTCCCACCGGCGCCGCGGAGGCCACCCCGCCGCAGACAGGCTTTGGGCCAGGCAGTCTGCTGGTGCTCGCCTTCGCGCTGGCGGCCCTGCTCTTTGGCGCCAGGCGGATGCGCAAAGCCTGACCCGACGGTTCCTGAGGGACGCCAGCGAGTGCGCCGGCATCCGGATGCCAGGATGCCGGCCGCATGCACGCCGCTTTCCAGGTGACAGTCATTGCCCCAATGGCTGTCACCTGCCGTTTTCCTGATGCGCCGGCGCAGAATAGACACCCTGCCCCGCTGTGGTATAATAGCGCGCAAACGCACCGAGTTTGAGGATGATATATGGCACAGGCGCGTCCTGACATGGAGCTCACCACTCTGCAGGGAAGCTTTTTCCCCACTGCCCCGCGTACCATTGAGGAAACCGGCCTCAACATGGGACTGATCGCCGACCTGGTGCTCAAGACCCTGTACTACGAGGGGTATATGCCGGCGGCCGCCATCGCCGACGCGGTCTGCCTGCCTTTCACCGGCGTCATTGACCAGGTGCTGGAATTTCTCAAGCGGGAGCGCCTGGTGGAGGTGAAAGGCTCCGGCGGCGCCCTGCGCGAGTCGGCCTACCTGTACGCCATCACCGAACGGGGCGGAGAGCGGGCGCGCGAACTGCTGGAGCGCTCGCGCTATGTGGGGCCGGCCCCCGTGCCGCTGGAGCGGTACAAAGAGGCAGTGCGTGCCCAATCGGTGCGCAACATCTTCGTGACGCCGGCCATGGTGCGCGAGGCCCTTTCCCACCTGGTGCTGGATGAGAGCATCATCGACCGGGTGGGGCCGGCCATCAACTCCGGCCAATCGATCTTCCTCTTCGGTCCCCCGGGCGATGGCAAGACCTCCATCGCCGAGGCCATCGGCAGTATTATCCTGAAGGGAACCATTTATATCCCCCAGGCGCTGGTGATCGGCGGGCATATCGTCACCTTGTATGATGTGGTCAATCATCGGGCGGTCCCCAACGATGAGAACGACCGGCATCTGGACAAGCGCTGGATCAAGATTCGCCGGCCCAACATCATCGTGGGCGGCGAGCTGACGCTCAACAGCCTGGACCTCATTTTCAATGAGGTCTCGCTCTTCTACGACGCGCCCTTCCAGCTCAAGGCCAACGGCGGCATGCTGTTGATCGACGATTTCGGCCGGCAGTTGGCGCGCCCGGAGGACCTCCTCAACCGCTGGATCGTGCCGCTGGAAAAAGGGGTGGATTACCTGACCCTGCATACGGGGCGCAAGATCGAAGTGCCCTTTGACGTGCTGTTGATTTTCTCCACCAACCTCTCGCCGGCGCAGTTGGTGGACGAGGCCTTCCTGCGCCGCATCCAGCACAAAATATACATCAAAGACCCGACCCTGGATCAGTACCGCGAGATATTTCAGCGCGTCTGCGCCCAGCGCGGTGTCCCCTATGATGATAAGGGACTGGCGTACCTGCTCAAGGAGCACTACCTGAAGCCGGGCATCAAACTGCGCGCCTGCCATCCCCGGGACCTCATCGAACACCTCGTCGGCATCGCGCGCTACCGGGGGGTCCCGCCGCGCCTGACGCCCGAATTGATTGACGCCGCCTGGGATTCCTACTTTGTTAATCTACAATCGGATGTGTCATGAATAGGGGAGGAAGCGGATGGATCGTTTAGCCCAGAGGATTCGCGAGCGGGCACATGACAATACCATGCCCTGTACGGCCGCCCATGCGGTGGCCTGGGAACTCGATGTCTCACCCCAAAAGGTGGGGGAAATGCTGAACCAGATGCAGATACCCATCACCCTCTGCCAGCTTGGGCTGTTCGGCTATGGGCCGAAGGCGGAGGGGAAATCCAAGCTCCTGCGGCCGATGACGCGCCTGGACTCCGAGATCGAGGCGCGCCTGCGGGCGCGCGAGCGGGACGGCCGCATCAGTTGCCGCACCATCTGGGACATCGCGCGCGAGCTGAACGTGGAGCGGCTGGTGGTCGGCAATACCGCGGATGCCATGGGACTGCGCATCACGCCCTGCCAACTTGGCTGTTTCTAGGTCAGCCGGCCTCGCCAAATTTGACGCCCAGGCGCCGATATGTTACACTTTCCCCTGCGAGGATGATAGCCGGCAACGAAGGCCAACTGCTCTAGGTTGGCCTTTTTCTCTTTTGCCAGCATCCCTCATCCACCACATCCGTCACGCTGGACCATAGGGTGCGTATCGACGCCATGTACTACCGGATCACCATTCAGCCCAACGGCCGGGTGCATACCTACAGGGCACGCGATCTCATTCACGACGCGCGAAGCCTGGGTATCACCGGGCTCCGCGACGTGCGCTTCCAGACCCTGTACTTTATCCGCGGCAACCTCCAACCTTCCCAGCTCGACCTGCTCTGCACCTCCCTGTTGGCTGATCCCGTCATCGAAACCGCAACCTGGCAGTATATCGCCGGCCCCTCCCCACACCCCACGACGCGCGGCGATGGCTGGGTGGTGGAGGTCGGCCTGCATCCCGGGGTGACCGACCCGGTAGCGCATCAGGTGGTGAAGGTCGCCGGCGAGATCTGGGGCATCACCGACATCGAGGTCGCCACCGGCCAGCGCTATGAGCTGATCGGCGACCTGCGCGAGGCGGACGTGCATCTCCTGGCCCAGAAGCTCCTCAGCAATCCCACCATCCAGCACTATTACCTGGGGGAGATGACGCCGGCCTTCATCCGCACTGCCGAGGCCTCGGACGAGGCGCTGGAGATTCCGCTGAAGGGGCTTTCCGACGAGGAACTGCTGGCCATCAGCCGCCAGCGCCTGCTGGCGCTGAACCTGGAGGAGATGCGCGCCATCCGCGATTACTTCGCCGGCCTGGGGCGTGCCCCTACGGACCTGGAACTGGAAACGCTGGCACAGACCTGGTCGGAACACTGCGTGCACAAGACCTTCAAGGCCCTCATCGAGTTCGAGGATGAGGCCGGCCAGCGCCGGCTCATCGATGGGCTTCTCCGCAGTACCATTCGCGCGGCCACCGAGGCGGTGGGCAAACCCTGGGTGCGCTCCGCCTTCGTGGACAATGCCGGCATCATTGACTTTGACGACGAGTACGAGGTTTCCTTTAAGGTAGAGACCCATAACCATCCCAGCGCGCTGGAACCCTTCGGCGGAGCCAACACCGGCGTCGGCGGCGTGGTGCGGGACATTATTGGGGTATCGGCGCGGCCCATCGCCGTGACCGATGTGCTCTGCTTCGGCACGCAGGACCTGCCCATGGAAGAGGTGCCGGCAGGTAGCCTGCATCCGCGGCGCATCCAGGCCGGCGTCATTAGCGGCATCGAGGACTACGGCAACAAGCTTGGCCTGCCCACCGTCAGCGGTGCCATCCTGTACGATAAAAGCTACACGGCCAACCCACTGGTGTATGTGGGCTGTGTGGGCATTGCTCCCAAGGGCCGGCACCGCCGGCAGGCCCAGCCCGGCGACCGCATCGTGGTCATCGGGGGGCGCACCGGGCGCGACGGCCTGCACGGCGCCACCTTTTCCTCGGAGGCCCTGACCCATGAGACCGGTCAGGTGGCCGGCACCGCCGTGCAGATCGGCGACCCCATCGTGGAAAAGGACGTGATGGAGGTGGTCTGCCTGGCGCGCGACCGCGGGCTGTACAACGCCATCACCGACTGCGGCGCCGGCGGGCTTTCCAGCGCCGTCGGCGAAATGGGACAGCATACGGGCGCGCGGGTGCAGTTGGAGCGCGTGCCGCTGAAGTACCCCGGCCTGAAGCCCTGGGAGATATGGCTCAGCGAGGCGCAGGAGCGCATGGTGCTGGCCGTACCGCCGGCGAAATGGCCCGAGCTGGAGCGGTTATGCCGCGACTGGGGGGTGGAGGCCACCGATATCGGGGAGTTCACCGATAGCGGCCGGCTGGTGGTGTGCTACGGCGAGAAGGTGGTGGGGGATATCTCCATGGAATTCCTGCATCACGGCCTGCCGCGCCGGCGTCTGCAAGCCGTATGGCGGGGCCGCCGGCCGGCCGACCTGCCATCCTCGACGCCGGCCCCGTCCCCACAGCAGGCCCTGCTGGCGCTTCTCGCCCACCCCACCATCGCTTCTAAGGAGGATACCATCCGCCGCTACGACCATGAGGTGGGCGGCGGCACGATCATCAAGCCGCTGGTGGGCGTGCGCGACGACGGCCCTTCCGATGCGGTGGTGCTCAAGCCCCTCATGACCTGGAAACACTCCAGGGGACTGGTGTTGAGCCTGGGCATCAACCCGCAGATCGGGAAAATAGACCCGTACGCCATGGCCATCAGTTGCGTGGACGAGGCGGTGCGCAACGCCGTGGCCGTCGGGGCGGATCCCGATACCATCGCCCTGCTGGACAATTTCTGTTGGGGCAATCCCGGCCGGCCCGAGGAACTGGGCCGGCTGGTGCGGGCCGCGGAGGGATGCCGCGACGCCGCCCTGGCCTATCAGGCGCCGTTTATCTCCGGCAAGGACAGCCTCAACAACGAATACATCGGGCCGGACGGCCGGCCGACGCCCATCCCGGGCACCCTGCTCATCTCCGCCATGTCCATCATCCCGGATATCGCCGGCGCGGTGACCATGGCGCTCAAATCCCCGGGCAACCTGCTCTTCATCGTGGGGGAGACGCGGCGCGAGCTGGCCGGCAGTCATTATGCCCTGCTCACCGGCACCGACGGCGCCGGCGAGCCTCCCGGCCTGCCCCAACAAGGCCTGGAGCGCTACCGCGCCGTCCATCGCGCCATGCGCGCCGGCCTGGTGCGCGCCTGCCACGACCTGAGCGAGGGAGGACTGGCGGTGGCCGCCGCCGAGATGTGCATCGCCGGCCGGCTGGGCCTGGAGCTGGACCTGGATGCCCTGCCGGTGGAGGGCGCCCTCACCTTCGAGGAGCGCCTGTTCAGCGAGAGCAACGGCCGTCTGCTGGTGGAGGTGGCGCCGGAGAACCGGCAGGCGTTTCTGGAACTACTGGCCGGCCACCCGGCCGCCGAAATCGGCCGGGTGAAGGAGAGCGGCCGGCTCGTTATCCGCTGTTGCGGGCAGGAGCTGGTGAACCTGACAGTCGAGGAGTTATGGAGGTACTGGCGAGGGGCCGCATGCTGAAGCCGAGAATTCTCATCCTACATGCTTCGGGCACCAACCGCGATCGGGAGACGGCATGGGCCTGCGAGCTGGCCGGCGGGAACCCCGAGATTGTGCATGTGCATCAACTGCGCAGGGGCGAACGCCGGCTCGCCGATTATCAGATGGTCATCATCCCCGGCGGGTTCTCCTACGGCGATGCGCTGGGCGCCGGCAAGGTGCTCAGCCTGGACCTCAGCCATTATCTGAAGGACGAGCTGACCGCTTTCATCGCCGCCGGCAAACCGGTGCTGGGCATTTGCAACGGCTTCCAGGCCCTGTTGAAGAGCGGATTCCTGCCCGGGGATGCCGGGCTGGGGCCGGCGACCCTGACCTTTAACGCCTCCGGTCATTTCGAGTGCCGCTGGGTGACCTTACTGCCGGACCCGCGCAGTCCCTGCGTCTTCACCCGCGGCATGCAAGAGCCCATCGTCTGTCCGGTGGCGCACGGCGAGGGGCGCTTTATCTCGGACCAGGTGCCGGCGCTGGAGGCCAGGGGCCTGGTGGCCCTGCGCTATGCGCAGGAGGATGGGACGCCGGCCGGCGGCCGGTACCCCGCCAACCCCAACGGCTCGGAGGGGGATATCGCCGGCATCTGCAACCCGGCTGGCAATGTGCTGGGGCTGATGCCCCATCCGGAAGATCACATTGTCCGCTATCAGCACCCCCGCTGGCCGCACGATGGCCGGGGAGGGTTGGGACTGCAGATTTTCATCAACGGCGTGCGCTACGCCGCGGAGATGTGAACCATGACCGCGTTTGACCATACGACCTTCCTTTCCCCATTGACCTGGCGCTACGGCTCGGAGGAAATGCGGCGCATCTGGAGCGAGGTATATAAGCGCCGGCTGTGGCGCCGTATCTGGGTGGCCCTGGCCGAAGCCCAGTCCGAACTGGGGCTGGTCTCCCGCGAACAGGTGGAGGACCTGCGCGCTCACATGGACGAGGTTGACCTGGCGCGGGCGGAAGAGATCGAGCGCGTCATACACCATGACCTGATGGCGGAGGTTAAGGTGTTCGCCGAGCAGTGTCCGGTCGGGGGCCCCATCATACACCTCGGCGCCACCTCCATGGATATCGAGGACAACGCCGATGCCCTCCGTCTGCGGGAATCCCTGGCGCTGATCATTGCCCGCCTGGAGGAACTGATCGCCGGCCTGGCCGAGCAGATCGAGCGCTGGGCCGACACGCCGGCCATGGCCTTCACCCATTTACAGCCGGCGGAACCCACCACCATCGGCTACCGCCTGGCCCAATACGGCCAGGACCTGCTCTTCGACCTGCTGGAACTGCGCCGGCTCCACGGCCAGATCCGCGGCAAGGGCCTCAAGGGCGCCGTGGGCACCGCCGCCTCCTACGTCCAGCTCTTGGGGCGGGTCGGGGCGCGCCGGCTGGAGCGCAGTGTCATGGACAAGCTGGGACTGCGGGCCTATCCCGTCGCCACCCAGACCTATCCGCGCAAGCAGGATTGGGCGGTGCTGAACGCGCTGGCCGGCCTGGCCGGCACCCTCTACCGCTTTGCCTTTGACCTGCGGGTGCTCCAGTCGCCGGCCATCGGGGAATGGTCCGAGCCCTTCGGCGCTCAGCAGGTCGGTTCCAGCGCCATGCCTTTCAAGCGCAACCCGGTCAACGCTGAGAATATCAACAGCCTGGCGCGCTATGTGGCGGCCCTGCCGCGCGTGCTGTGGGACGACGCCGCGCATTCGCTCCTGGAGCGCACGCTGGATGATTCGGCCAACCGCCGGCTGGTCCTGCCGGCGGCTTTCCTCTGCACCGACGAGATAGTGCGCCGCGCCAACCGCATTGTGCGGGGGCTCCAGGTCAATGAGGCGGCGGTGGCGCGCAACCTGGAGCGCTACGGCGTGTTCGCCGCCACGGAGCGTCTGCTGATGGAAGCGGTGAAGGCCGGCGGCGACCGCCAGCAGTTGCACGAGGTCATTCGCGAGCACAGTATGGCGGCCTGGGCCGAAGTTTCCGCCGGCCGGCCCAACCCACTGGCTGAACGGCTCAGCAGTGAGCCGGCGTTCACCCGGCTCCTGCCGGCGCGGCGCATCCGCGCCCTGCTGGAGGCGGCCGATTACGTGGGGGATGCCCCCCAACTGGCGCGCGCCATGGCTACTGTCCTGCGCAAGCACATCCAGGATCGGCGAGAGGAGGGATGACATGCGGATTACCGAAGCAGAGATCCGCCGGGTCCTGCCCTATGCCTTTGCCGGCGTCTCCGATCCGGCGTACCTACCGGATATGCGCGGCAAGGTGCGCGATATCTACCTGCGGCCGGGCCGGCGCATCCTGGTCACCACCGATCGGCTGTCGGCCTTCGACCGCGTGCTGGGCCTGGTACCCTATAAGGGCCAGGTGCTCAATCAGTTGAGCGCCTTCTGGTTCGAGCGCACGCGCGACATCATCCCTAATCACATGCTGGCCTGCCCGGACCCCAACGTGATGGTGGTGCGGGAATGTCAGGCCCTGCCGGTGGAGGTCATCGTGCGCGGCTACATCACTGGCGTGACGCAGACCGCGCTCTGGTACCGCTATTCCCAAGGGGAACGCCACATTTACGGCTATACGTTCCCCGAGGGACTGCGGAAGAACCAGCCCCTGCCAGAACCCATCATCACGCCCACCACCAAGGGAGGGCCTACGGGCCACGACGAGCGGCTGACCTGCCAGGAGGTGGTGGAGCGCCGGCTGGTGGCGCCGGCGGTCTGGGAGCAGGTCCAGACGGCGGCCATCGCCCTGTTCCGACGGGGGCAGGAGATGGCGCGGCGCGGCGGGTTGATCCTGGTCGACACCAAGTACGAGTTTGGCCTCACGGAGGACGGCCAGCTCATGCTTATAGATGAGATCCATACGCCCGATTCCAGCCGCTTCTGGCGGGCGGATACGTACGAAGCCCGGTTCGCCGCCGGCGAGGAGCCGGACAACTTCGACAAGGAGTTCGTGCGGCTGTGGTACGCCGAGCGGGGCTATCGGGGCGACGGGGAACCGCCGGCATGGGACGCGAATTTGGCGGTTCTGGCCAGTTTGCGTTACATTCAAGTATACGAAATGCTCACCGGTGAGGAGTTCGTGCCGGCCGAGTACCCGGCCGAACCGCGCGTCATCAATGCCCTGCGGGAGCTGTGAGCCATGGCGGACGTGGTCATCATTATGGGTTCCAAAGCCGATCTGCCGCACGCCGAGAAGGTGGCGGAGGCACTGCGGCAGTTCGATATCTCGTGGGAGATGCGGGTGGCCTCGGCCCATAAAAGCCCGGCCTACCTGCTGGAGATGCTGGCCGGCTACGAGGCCCGGGGCGAGCCGCGCCTGTACATCACCATCGCCGGCCGCAGTAATGCCCTCAGCGGCATGGTGGACGCGGCGGTGAGCGTGCCGGTCATCGCCTGTCCGCCCTATTCGGAGCGCTTCGCCGGCGCTGACATCTTCTCCTCCCTGCGCATGCCGTCGGGGGTGGCGCCGGCGCTGGTGCTGGAGCCGGAGGGCGCGGCGCTCCTGGCGGCCAAAATCCTCGGCCGGCGGGAGGCAGTACGCCTGTATCAGGAGGAACAGCGTCGACGTTTGATCGCCGACGACCAATCACTGCGTTGAACTCATCTGTTCCACCCAGGGGAAGCGGAAAGTTGGTGGGAAAGTGAGGTGGAGCATGGTCTGGGAATGGGAAAATTGGGAACAGGATGACCGACCCCGGGAGGAATGCGGCGTCTTCGGCATCTATTATCCCGGCGAGGATGTGGCGCGCCTGAGTTTCTTCGCGCTCTATGCCCTCCAGCACCGCGGCCAGGAGAGTGCCGGCATCGCCGTCTCCGACGGCAAGACCGCCCACATCCATAAAGGCATGGGCCTGGTGGCGCAGGTCTTCACGGAAGAGAATCTGCACCATCTGCGCGGGCATCTCGCCATCGCCCACAACCGCTATTCCACCACCGGCAGTCCGACCCTGCGCAACGCCCAGCCCTACCTCATTGAGACCATGTTGGGACCGCTGGGGGTGGCGCATAACGGCAATCTGGTGAACGCGCCTCTTCTGCGCCGCGACCTGCTCCAGCGCGGTGTGGGCCTGACCTCTTCCTCGGACAGCGAGATCATCACCCTGATGCTCGCCGGCGGCGTCGGTGACTGGATCACCCGCATCCGCACCTTTATGGCCCAGGCGGTCGGCGCTTACTCGCTGACCATCCTGACCCGCAGTGCCGTCTTCGGGGTGCGCGATCCCTGGGGCTTCCGCCCGCTGGTCATCGGCCGGCTCAACGACGTAGGGTGGTGTCTGGCCTCAGAGAGCTGTGCCCTGGCCACCATCGGCGCCAAGTTCGTGCGCGAGGTGGAACCCGGCGAGATCATCCGCCTGGACGCCAACGGCCTCCATGCGGAGAGCGGCGCGCCGCCCCGCAAGCGCGCCCTGTGCACGTTCGAACACATCTATTTCTCCCGCCCGGACAGCATTTTCGACGGGAAGGTGGTGCACAATGTGCGGCAGGAGCTGGGCCGGCAGTTGGCCCGCGAGGCGCCGGCGGATGCTGACATCGTCATCGCCGTGCCGGACAGCGGCACCCCGCACGCCATCGGCTATGCCCAGGAGAGCGGCCTGCCCTTTACCGAGGGCCTCATCAAGAACCGCTATATCGGCCGCACCTTCATCCAGCCCAACGAGCGACTGCGCCGCGAGGGCGTGCGGCTCAAATACAACCCCCTGCCCAGCAACCTGGAGGGCAAGCGGGTGGTGCTGGTGGATGATTCCATCGTGCGGGGGACCACCTCCGGCCCGCTGATCCGCCTGCTCCGAGAGGCCGGCGCCGTCGAGGTGCATGTGCGCGTCGCCTCTCCCCCCATCACCCACTCCTGCTTCATGGGGGTGGACATGGCGCGCGATCAGGACCTGATTGCGGCGCGGCTGTCGGTGGAGGAGATCCGCCAGCATATCGGCGCCGATACCCTGGCCTACATCTCCCTGGAAGGCATGATGAAGGCCATCGGCGCGCAATCCGGCTACTGCAACGCCTGCTTCACCGGCGACTACCCCACCGGCCTGGACGAGAGCTTCACCAAACTGGAATTCGAGGATGCCATCGTCTGAGCAAAGAATAAGAGGAATCCCATGAAGGTGCTCATCATCGGCTCCGGAGGCCGCGAACATGCGCTGGCCTGGAAAGTCGCCCAATCTCCGTTGGTGGAGGGGTTATGGGTGGCGCCCGGCAACGCCGGCACCGATCTGCTGGTCGAGCGGCGCGGGCTGGCCGGCGGCAATGTCCCGCTGAACGCCGAAAATGTGGACGAGCTCGTGGATTTCGCCGAGACCATCGGCATTGACCTGACCATTGTTGGGCCGGAGGCGCCCCTGGCCCTGGGGATTGTGGATGCGTTTCTGCGCCGCAAGCTGGCCATCTTCGGCCCGACGCAGGCCGGCGCTCAGATCGAGGCCAGCAAAGCCTTCGCCAAGGCCTTTATGGAGCGCCATAAAATCCCCACGGCCCGCTTTGCCGTGTTCGAGGATTACCAGGAGGCGCTGGAGTACCTGCGTCAGGTGGACTTTCCGGTAGTGGTCAAGGCCAGCGGCCTGGCCGCCGGCAAGGGGGTCTTCGTGCCGGAGGACCGCACGCGGGCAGAGAAAGCGCTCTATGAGATGCTGGTGCGGCGCGCCTTCGGCGAGGCCGGCGAGCAGGTGGTCATCGAGGAGCGGCTGTACGGACAGGAGCTTTCGGTGCTGGCGCTGTCCGATGGCCGTACAGTGGCGGTGCTTCCGCCGGCGCAGGACTACAAACGCGCCTTCGACGGTGACCAGGGACCCAATACCGGCGGCATGGGCGCCTATGCGCCGGTGCCCTTCGTGGGCCAGGAACTGCTGGAGGAGATTCAGCGCACCATCCTTCAGCCGGCGGTGGACGGCCTGCGCAAAGAGGGCATCCCGTATGTGGGAGTGCTGTACGCCGGCCTGATGCTCACCGCCCAAGGCCCGCGCGTGCTGGAATTCAACTGCCGCTTCGGTGACCCGGAGACCCAGGTCATCCTGCCCCTGCTGGGGAGTGACCTGGTGGAGATCATACAGGCCTGCATCGCCGGCAAACTGAAGGAGACGCGGCTGGCGGTCAAGCCGGCGGCCGCGGTCACCGTGGTGCTGGCCTCGCGCGGCTACCCCGGCCCGTATGAAAAGGGGATGGTCATCCAGGGACTGGAGCGCGCCGAGGCGCTGGAGAACGTGCTCATCTTCCACGCCGGCACGCGCCGCGCCGGCCAGCAGATCGTCACCAGCGGCGGCCGCGTGCTGAACGTCACCGCCGTTGCCCCTTCCCTGCCGGATGCCGTCGCCCGCGCCTATGAGGCGGTCCAGCTTATCTCCTTTGAGGGCATGCACTACCGCCGCGATATCGGCCAGTCCGCCGTACAAGCCATGGCCGCAGGAGGAGGAGATGGCGCGTAAGCGCAGTGCCTATGAGGCCGCCGGCGTTTCCATCGAGGCCGGCAACCGCGCCGTGGAGCTGATGCGCCAGGCGGTGCAGAGCACCTATACGCCGGCGGTGCTGGCCGGCATCGGCAGTTTCGGCGGGGTCTTCGACGTCTCCAGCCTGAAAGGCTATCGCTCGCCGGCGCTGGTCGCTTCCACCGACGGCGTCGGCACCAAGACCAAGCTCGCCGCGGCCATGCGGCGCTACCGCTCCATCGGCCAAGACATCGTCAATCACAGCGTGAACGACATCCTGGTGCAGGGCGCCGAGCCGCTCTTTTTCCTGGATTACATCGCCTCGGACCATCTGGAGCCGGAGATGGTGGCGGAGGTGGTGACGGGCATTGCGGAGGCCTGCCGGCAGGCCGGCTGTGTCCTGTTGGGCGGCGAGACCGCCGAAATGCCCGGCGTCTATGCGCCGGGTGAGTTCGACCTGGTGGGCACGATCGTGGGTGTGGTGGAGCGCGAGGAGATGCTCCCGCGCCGCGACCTGCGCGCCGGCGACCTCTTGCTGGGATTTCCCTCCAGCGGGCCGCACACCAACGGCTATTCCCTCATCCGACGCGTCTTTGCCGATACCCCGCTGGATCAGGAATTCGAGGGCATCGGCCTGCTGGGCGAGGCGCTCTTGGCGCCCCACCGCTCGTACCTGGCGCTGGTGCGTCGACTGCGGGAGGAGATATCCATCAAGGCGCTGGCGCATATCACGGGCGGCGGGTTTTTCGACAACATCCCCCGCGTCCTGCCGGCGGAGCTGGATGCCCGGATTGACGCCGGCGCCTGGGAGGTGCCGCCGCTGTTCCGCCTGATCCAGCAGAAGGGCGGCGTGGATACAGCGGAGATGTACCACGTCTTCAACATGGGCATCGGCATGGTGGCGGTGGTATCCCCGGAGGATGCCCGCCGGGCGCTGGAGCTGGAGAAGGAGCTGAAGGTCATCGGCGAGCTGGTGCCCGGCCGGCGGCAGGTGATTCTGGTGGGCATAGAGAGATGAGGCGGAGCACAGCGATGGAAGGCCATCCAACCCCGACAGCACGTATTGCTGTGCTGATTTCCGGGTTCGGTTCCAATCTCCAGGCGATTATAGATGCGTGTGACGCGGGCCAACTGCCGGCCCGCGTTGTC
>JACIWP010000055.1:10242-13446 GCA_014360855.1 Anaerolineae bacterium | reverse complement strand
CCTCTTGGCTATGCCCTGGATCCTCAAGCCCCGACTGATCAGACGCGCTCTCTTCACCTACCGATGGTCTCTCGCCTATGAAAGTGGGTAAGAGTCAGGTCGGCGGGGTGCAGAGATGACGACAGCGCTATCCGATATCCACATCCGTCCAGCACGCCTGGAGGACGCCGGCGACCTGGCCAGCCTCTGCTTCCCCGAGGAGGACGCCGGCCAGGTGCGCGATTACCTTGCCTTTTGCCTGCGCCATCCCCATATCACTCGCCTCGTGGCGGAAGCGAACGGCCGGGTGGTGGGCAACATCGAGCTGGTGCGGTGGAAGGACAAGGGGGAGATCGGCGGCCTGTGTGTGGCCGCGGCCTTTCGCCGGCGCGGCATCGCCCGCCGGCTTCTGGGCGCGGCGGTGGAGCTGGCGCGCCGGCAGGGCATCCGCCGGCTGGAACTCTATGCCCCGGCGGACCAGCCCTGGCTCCTCGCCTTTTACCGGCGCATGGGATTTGAGGGGGCCGAAAAAGCCTGGCTCCCCCTGACCACAGGCGGCGCGGAGGTGGTGCGCCTGCACATGGGGATGTCTCCACCATGTGGCTCGGGGGAGCCGGACGGGATATGGGTGGGATGAGGTGGACCTGCCGCGGTGCTGGCCGGGCAGGGGGACCTTTTCATCCCGAGCGGGGAGCGATGGGACAGGATGTAACCCCGCTACTGGATATTATTGTAGCGGATGCTGACCGGAGAGCATATGGGACTTAGGTACCAGGACGCGTCAGGGGTTGTGGAGCCGGCGGGCGGCGATGACCCCGATGCCGTGCTCCGTCAGGGCGCGCGCCGTGGCGTTCAGCGCGTCGTGCTTGTCCAGGTAGTTGCGCAGGAGCGCCGGCATGAGCCCCTGCTCCTCGATCTCCTGGCGGGACAGGAAGTAATCCAGGATATCGGAGGGGTGCTCGCGCCCCTGCTCCACGTCGGGGTCGGCGCCCTCGTGCTTGGCGGAGATGTTGGGCACCTTTTTGGCCAGCCCCACCAGCTCATCGCGCCGCAGGTAGGGCTGGCGCACGATGTGACGGAAGGCCTCGGTGATATGATGTTCGAAGCGCACGAAGTCCTCGAAGCCCAACAGCCGGCGTAGCTCCGCCGTGACCTCGATGGTCTCGTTATTGACCGAGTTGGACCAGTTGAAGCCCACCAGGGCGGTGGAGCCGTCCGGTCGGGCGAAGAGATGCGCGGCCAGCAGGGTCCACAGGGCGGAATAGGGGTTGTCGTTGCCCAGGAACACGGAGATCTTGAACTCGATGTCAATGCCCAGCTTGTGGAGCATATAGCCCAGGAAGACGGTGCCGGCGTTGGTGTTCAGCACTTGCTTGACGCCGTAGCGGGTGTAGTAGTAGAGGTATTCGTCCACCCATTTCAGCGCGTAGTCGTTGGGTTCCCCGACCCCACCGAAGTAGCCCGTGATCGTGTCCGGCCCACCCAGATGGACATTGGAGCCGTCGGTGCCCTTGGTGTCCAGTGTTTCCACGTAGCTGGCGCCGATGATCTGCATGGCGGCGCACACGGCCAGGATTTCCCCTTCGCCAGCCTCTTCCTGCTCCTTCATCTTGCGCACCCGGATGTAGCGGCCGGGCATCAGCTCCCCCTGGGCGATGGCCTGCTGTGCCTCGACGATCAGCCAGGGGAAGAACTGGAGAGCGCTGATCTCCAGCGTGACGGCGTGGCGCTCGTCGAAGGCCATCTCGTCGGCCTTCGGCCCGAGGACGCGCCGGCGGTAGGCCGGCAGGGAGATAAAGGCGCCGGCGTCTCGCTCTTGCTCCAGCCATTCCAGGTCGCGCAGGTAGGGCGAATCCATCTCCCGCAGGCGGGCCAGGATGTTGGGGAGCCGGCGCGCTTCCTCTGCCTTGCGGTTGATCTCCTCCGGCGTGCCGTAGCGCGCCACCACATCGAAAAAGGCCTGCATGGCCCGGTTATCGCCGGTCAGCACGGCGTTGATGCGCTCCAACTGCGCCGGCGAGATGCGCAGGCGCTCGCTCCAATCGGTTCTCTTCATTGTCCTCCCTCCTGTCCCTCTCCATCGAGCGACACGACCCTGTGTTTGTGAAGGCCATCTCCATCATAGCATGAATCGGGGGATTGTCAATTCGTTCGCGCGTGGGATGTCCCGCAGATTCGCCGGCCTCCCGGTTTGGGGTATAATATTTTCGGTGCGGGCATCTTGCGCGGAAGCGAAAGGAGGCAGGCCCATGAGAAGGATACGGTGGATGGTGCCGGCGCTGGTGGTGCTGGCCCTGCTGGCCGGCTGTGCCGCCGGCTATAAGACGGTGCCGGCGGAGGAGGCGCGGGCCTTTGCCGAAAAGGTCGAGCCGATCACCGTTCAGCTCCTCACGGCGTTGAGCAACCATGACGAGGCCGGCTATCTGCGCGACATGGATGAGACCATGCGCTCCGTCAGCAGTGGGGAGAAGTTCGAACAGGTCTACCAGGCCGTCATCGGGAAAATCGGCCGCTATCAGTCCCATCAGCTCGATAGGGTGCTGGATAAGGACCAGTACCGCATTGTCATCTATACGGCCCAGTTCGAGAAAGACGCCAATGTGGTGGTGCGGGTGGTCTTCGATATGACGACAGATCCCCTTAAGGTGACCGGCCTGTGGTTTGATTCCCCCGTCCTGCGCCGCAAGTAGCGGCCCATTTTCAGGAGTGCGCAAACATGGCTGGGTTACTCAGAGCGTTATTCCGTGTGCTCATCAATGTGCTGGGCGATCTCCTGTGGATGTTGACGGGCGGCATCCTTGTCGCACTGTGGTATGCCCTGGGCGGCGTGGTCCTCTGCCTGACCGTCGTGGGCATCCCGTTCGGTGTGCAGTCGTTCAGGTTGGCGGGGCTGGCGCTCTTTCCCTTTGGCAGTGAGATACGGATCACCGGCTTCGCTTCCGGCCCCCTGGGCGTGGCCATGAATGTGCTGTGGCTCCTCATCGGAGGGATTTGGCTGG
This sequence comes from Anaerolineae bacterium, assembly GCA_014360855.1. NCBI lineage: Bacteria > Bacillati > Chloroflexota > Anaerolineae > Anaerolineae bacterium. Next base: position 10,468 of record JACIWP010000055.1, on the reverse strand, counting down.
CTGTCTGCCATCTGGCGCTGGCTTTGCTCATGGCAATCACCATCGTCGGACTGCCCTTCGCCCGCCAGCATTTCAAGCTGGCGCGGCTGGCGCTGATGCCGTTCGGGAGCGTCATTACCTGACGCCGGCGCGAGCCTGCGGCGGAAAAAACAACGGCCTCCCGCGTCCTATTGCGGGAGGCCGTTGGTGCGCTGTGAACGGTGTGTTCAGGCCGCTAGGCCGGCCT
>JACIWP010000055.1:0-10233 GCA_014360855.1 Anaerolineae bacterium | reverse complement strand
CCAGCTCTCCCTGGTCCACCAGATTGCGCCGCTCCCAGTGCACATATTTCACGTACTTCGGCTCCTCCACCGTGCCTTTGGAGCCGCGCAGATAGGTGCCCTCGTGCTCCTCGGGCAGGGTCATCAGGGCCGGCACCCGGTCAATGACGTCGCCGGCTTTGGCCTGGCCGCCAAGCTGGTGGAGCGCCAGCAGGATGGCCAGTTGATAGCGCTGGCTCACGGGCAGGTCGCCCAGGCTGTCCACCGGTTTGGCCGCGGCCGGCGCAGGGGCTTCGGCTTTCGGAGCCTCTGGCGCGGGCGCAGGTTCGGGCGCGGGTTCAGGCGCGGGGGCGGGAGCTGGTGCCGGCGTTGGCGCCGGCGCAGGGGCTGGCGCGGCCGCTTTTTTGGGGGCGGCGGGTTTGGGAGTGGACGGCATAGCGGTAGGCGCCGGCGCGGCCGGCCGCAGGGCCGGGATCAGCTCGCGCTTGCGCGCCCAGTAGACCACCCCGGCCGGCGTTTCCCGGCGGTGGAAAAGCTGAGGGTTGGCGGCGACCGCCGCTTCTAACGCGGCGCGCACCCGCTCCTCGTCGGAATCCAACCCTCGCTCCATGAAGTAGCTCACCAGCTCCGCCTGTTCGAACTCGATGACGGCGTCCAGTGCGAAGCTGAAGCCGCGCAGCGCGAACAGGTTCAGGAGCCAGCCGGCGACTCGCTGTTCGGCTTCCGTGCCTTGTAGGGTATATGCTTCCATGGTATCCCCTCGCAGTGGGAGTAGATATCGGATCGGACAATCGGCCTCATATCATACCATGAAAGGCGAGGGGCGTCAATCATGCAGGCCCTTTGCGCCCAATCACGCTTTTCCTCCCGGAAAATCGCGTCAGGTAATTGACCGGGGCCCTTCTGTGTGCTACAATATAACTGATGAGTTGGAAAAGCCAAGGAACACGGCATACCCGGCGTTGGAGCGAAGGAGCAGGCACGCCACAGCCAACGCGGTGGCAGCCCTCATAGATAGGTAATGATGTACTGAACAGAAAGGGGTATATGCAAAGCGAACGTATGAGTGATGCATTCGAACAGGTTTTGCTCCGCTTGCGGCAGGGTGAGCGGCATCTGCGGAAGGCCGACATTCGGGCGTTGTCGGACTTGAACCGCCAGCAAATGCGAGAATTTCGACAGGTATGGGCGGAACTGCCGGCGGATATCCGCCTGAACACCATCAGCACACTGGCACAGATCGCCCAGGACAGCTTCGAGTACTGCTTCGACCGCATCTTTCGCGAGGCCCTCAGCGACCCGCTTCCCCAGATTCGGCGCAAAGCGGTGGAGGGCCTCTGGGAATGCGAGGAGGAATCTCTCGCCAGCACCTTCCTGCACATGCTGATGGAAGACCCGGATATCTCGGTGCGCAGTGCGGTGGCCGTTGGACTGGGGCGCTTTGTCTATCTGGCGGAATTTGATGAGATTGAGCCATCGCTGGCCGCGGCCATCGAGTCGGCCCTGCTGACCATCATCCACAATCCCAAGGAGCCGCTGGAACTGCGCCGGCGGGCGGTGGAATCCATCGGCTTCTCCGGCAATCCGGATATCCAGGCGGTCATCCGCGACGCCTATGAGGATGATCATTCCGACATGCGCATGAGCGCCATTGTCGCCATGGGCCGCAGTGCGGACCGCCGCTGGGGCAAGATCATCATGCAGGAGCTGATGAGCGAGGACCGCATGATGCGCCATGAGGCGGTGCGCGCGGCCGGCGAGCTCGAACTGCAGGAAGCCACCGATTTGCTGGCCCGCATCCTGGACTATGAGGACGACCTCGATATCCGGCGGGATGCGGTGCTGGCCCTGGGCAAGGTGGGCGGCAAGGGCGCCAAGGCCATCCTGGAGCATATCATCGCCAGCGAGGACGAGGACCTGTTTGACGTGGCCCAGGACGCCATGGAGGAGCTGACCTTCGGCGCACAGTTCCCGGAGATCAACGAGCTGTTGCGGCTGGTCGAAGAGGAGGAGCGGCGCGGCGCCGGCGACGAGGACGAGTCCGACGATTGGGAGGATTGGGACTGGGAAGAAGATTGGGAAGATGAGGAAGAGGATGACTTCCTCGATGATGAGGATGATCTCGACCGCTGGTGATCCCCCGGTGCTGGGCTAACTCTACTTCACTACCAGGAGGTGGATATGGTAGAAAAGGAAGGCAACGTATCGTGTGTGGAGCCGGCCGCGGGACCTCTCACTGTTCCCGAACCCACACCTGCCGCCACTGGCGCGGCGCCAAAGGAGGTACCAGCCATGCTAGCACGGGTCGGTAAACCAGCCCCAGATTTTGAAGCCAATGCCTATCATCAGGGCGGCTTCAAGAACATCCGTCTGTCGGATTACAAAGGCCATTGGGTCGTTCTGTGCTTCTATCCAGGGGATTTCACCTTCGTTTGACCCACCGAACTGTCGGCAGTTGCCGTCAAGTATGAAGAGCTGAAAGCCCTCGATGTCGAAGTTCTCGCGGTAAGTGTGGACAGCCGCTTCACCCACAAGATCTGGCAGGAGCAGGAGCTTTCGAAAATGGTGCCCGGTGGGGTGCCGTATCCCATGCTCTCCGACGCCGGCGGGAAAATCGGGCGCATCTACGGCGTGTATGATGAGGACGCCGGCGTGGATATCCGCGGCCGCTTTATCATTGACCCCGACGGCGTGATTCAGGCCATGGAGGTGCTCACGCCGGCAGTGGGCCGCAACGTGGCCGAATTGATCCGACAGATCAAGGCCTTCCAGCACGTCCGCGCCACCGGGGAGGTCATGCCCTCGGGATGGCAGCCCGGCAAACCCACCCTTAAACCTGGTCCGGATCTGGCCGGCAAGGTCTGGGAGGTCTGGAAACCCGATATGGCTTTCTAAAGGTTTGCGAACCACAGGGGTGAGTTGCCCCGGTCGGCAACTCACCCCTTTCTGCAGCGCCGATCCAGCTCTTGGCCGGCGGGTCATCATGGGCCCACGTCACACGGTGAGGGATTCGGGATGAACCTCCACAAAAAGCGCCTGTTGCGCACCGCCCAATCGGAGCAGTATGCCCTCTTCGACCTGGACCGCCTGGACGAGAACCTGAACCCGGTCAGCATCGGCAAGCTGGACCTGCATTTCACCCCGGATGGAACGTATGGCACCTTGCTGTTATGGAAGGAGATCGTGGCCCCGCTGGATGACCGCCGGCGCGAACTGCTCATTGACTCGCTCCTGGCGGAATTAAGCACCACCATGGGCATTCATCCCGAGTACGCGCTGGAGGTATTCACGCCCGAACTGGCGGAGTATGAGCTGTACAGCAATATGGAGGAGCCCGAGGGAGAAGCCGCCGGCGAGACGACCGACGACATCGGCTGACAGGCCCCCATCCTCTTCCCATCCCCCGCAGGAGCCCATCATCGTGGTCAGCAAACTGCTTTCCATCCTGATCGAGGTCATCGCCCCGGTGATGTTCATCGCCGGCGCCGGCTACCTGCTCCAGCGGCGCCTGGACATCGACGTGCGCACCCTCTCGCGCACCAATCTCTACTTCCTCTCGCCCTGCCTGGGCTTCAGCGCTATGGTCAAGGCCCAGGTGGCCCGCCAGGACCTGGCCCGCATGGCCGGCATTTCCGTCCTCGCTGTCCTGGTCATGCTGGCGCTGGGGTGGCTGTTGACGCGCATACTGCGGCTGGGGCGCGACCGAAGCAGTGCCATGATGATCGGGCTGGCCTTCACCAACTGCGGCAACTACGGGCTGTCCATCTGCTACTTTGCCTTCGGGGAGCTGGGCCTGGCCCTGGGGACGCTGTACTTCATCCCCTCGGCCGTGCTGACCAGCTCGGTGGGGGCGATGATTGCCTCGCGCGGGGGCGGTTCCCGCAGTTGGGCGGAGGCACTGCGCGATGCCCTGGGACTGCCCCTGCTGTACGCCACAGCGCTGGGGCTGACAGCGAACCTCGCCGGCTGGCACGTGCCCGATCCCCTGGTGAAAGCCACCGACCTGGCCGGCAAGGCCTCGGTCCCCATCCTGCTGATGGTGCTGGGCATGCAGCTCACCCGCGCCCAGTTGGACAAGGACTGGCCGACGCTGGCGCTGGGGACGGCGGTGCGGCTGTTGATCGGGCCGGCGGTGGGCGTCCTTCTGGCCAATGCTCTGCATCTCAGCGGAGTCGCCTGGCAGGTGGCTGTCCTGCAGTCGGCCATGCCGGCGGCCGTCACCTCCGTCATCATCACCACGGAGTTTCGTTCGGCGCCGGAGTACGCCTCCGGCATGGTGCTCATGACCACACTGGCGAGCACTCTCACCCTGACCGTGCTCATGGCGTTGATCACATAGCGCGCAATTTCAAACGAGGAAAGAAACATGCCTATCCGTTCGTTCATCGCCATTGCTCTGGGAGAGGAACTGCATCGGGAGCTGGACAGGCTCCTGCGCCGGCTCCAGGCGGATGCGCCGCCGAGCGCGGTGAAGTGGGTGCCGGCCGCCAACATCCATCTGACGCTGAAGTTCCTGGGAGACATTCAGCCCGAGCAGGTGGAGCCTATCCTTGCCGCCCTGCGCCGTGAGGTGGCGGACCTGCCCCCCTTCTCGTTCGTCGTAGAGGGGTTCGGGTGCTTCCCGGGGGTGCGCCGGCCGCGCGTCCTGTGGGCCGGCGTGCGGGAAGCGACCGGCCAGCTCCAGGCCCTGCAAATGCGGGTGGAGCGTGCCCTGCATCCCCTGGGATTCCCGCCGGAGGAACGCGGCTTCTCCCCGCACCTGACGCTGGGGCGGGTGCGGGATGGGGTGCGGCCGGCGGAACTGCGGGAGATATCCCAGTTGATTGAGCGCACCCAGATCGGGCAGTTGGGAGAGCAGGCGGTCACATCGGTGATCCTGTTCCGCAGTGACCTGCGGCCGGCCGGCCCGATATATACCCCATTGGGCGAGGCCCCCTTGTCCGGACGCAGGTAAGGAGGTCGGGGATGGCGCGCCTGCGGTTGATGTCGGTCATCGGCGCCGGCCAGTGCGACGCGCGCACCGCTGAAATGGCGGAGCGCGTGGGCTATGAGCTGGCGCGGCGGGGCTGGGGCGTGGTATGCGGCGGATTGGGCGGCGTCATGGAGGCGGCCTGCCGCGGGGCGCGGCGCGCCGGCGGGCTGACCATCGGCATCCTGCCGGGGGATGAGCCGGGCGCCGCCAACCCCTATGTGGATGTGGTCATTCCGACCGGCATGGGGGAGATGCGCAACGCGTTGGTGGTGCGTGCCGGCGAGGCGGCCATCGCCGTCGCCGGCGAATACGGCACCCTGTCAGAAATCGCCCTGGCCCTCCGGATGGGGAAGCCGGTGGTGGGCCTGCATACCTGGACCCTGCTGAAGGACGGCGTCCCGGACGCCGGCATCATTCCCGCAGGGTCCCCGGAGGAAGCGGTGGAAAGGGTCCTGCGGGCGCTGGAGGAGAAGCGGTGATGAATGTGTCGCGGGGGTATTATCTGGACCGGCATGAGGCCGGCCGCGTGCTGGCGGAACATCTGAAGCACTGGAAGGGCCAACCCGACCTGCTGGTGCTGGGCATCCCGCGGGGCGGAGTGGTGGTGGCCGCCGAGGTGGCCGAGGCACTGGGGGCGCCGCTGGATATCCTGCCGGCGCGCAAAATCGGCGCGCCGGGGAACCCCGAGTTCGCCCTGGGGGCCGTGGCCGAGGACATGGTCTACATTGACGAGCGGCTGATTGAAAGCCTGGGCATCAGCCGCAGTTATGTGGAGGGCGAGGCCCTGCGTCAGCAGGCGCTCAGCCGGCTTCAGGGACAGCGTCTGCGCGGCGGGCTTCCTCCTCTGCCCATCGAGGGCCGCACCGTGATCCTGGTGGATGACGGCGTGGCCACAGGGGCCACGGTGCAGGCGGCCCTGCTGGCGCTCCAGACGAAAGCGCCGCGCCGGCGCATCCTGGCCGTGCCGGTTGCCCCGCCGGCGGCGGTCGAGCGCCTGCGCGCCGCGGCGGACGAGGTGGTATGTCCGCTGATACCCGAGGAGTTCTGGGCCGTCGGCCAGTTTTACGAGGACTTTCGCCAGGTCAGCGATGAGGAAGTGATCCGCCTCATCCAGCGCCGGCGAGGGGCCGGCCAGGGCGCTGCTCAGTGATGCGGGTCGGGCGCCGGCCCATCCAGGGCCGGCTCGAACGGCTTGATGTCCAGCACGGGCGTGCGGTTCAGCGCGTCCAGCCCCTCCACTGTCAGCACGTTCCCCTCTATCCGGACCAAACGGACCACCGTCACCCCCAGGTGATTGGGGCGGTACGGGGTGCGGGTGGCAAAGACGCCGCGCAGGGGCTTGCTCCGGTCATCGCGCGGATGTAACTGCAGGCGCACCTCGTGCGCCCGGTCGAAATAGTACACCACCAGGATCTTCTCCACCTGGTCCAGGCCCAGCAGGCCGTCCAGATAGGCCGGCTCCAGCACGATGCGGGACGGCTGGGCGGCGATCTCCTCCGGCGCGGTCATCTGCTCGAACGCGTTTTCCACATACCCGATAGGGTACAGGACGATATCCACCGGTCCCATTCCTCCTGCGATTGACGGTTGCTGTGTCCATTATACCCGGGAAATGAAACAGGTGACAGCCGCCCGCCAGGGGACTGCCACCTGTTCGCGTGTATGGGGCAGGGAAACCGTACGGCCGGCTATGCGAACACGGCGCCGCCGCGCACCCGCTCCGGGAAGTGGCAGGCGGCCAGGTGTTCACCGCCGTTGACCGGCCGAAGCAGGGGCACTTCCTCCGCACAGCGTTTTTCCGCGTACGGACAGCGCGGGTGGAAGGTACAGCCGGCCGGCGGGTTGCGCGGGCTGGGGATTTCGCCCTGCAGGATAATGCGCCGGCGCTTGTCCCGCAGGCTCGGGTCCGGGATGGCAATGGCCGACATCAGTGCTTCCGTGTACGGATGTTTGGGCGCAGTGAACAGCAGTTCGGTGGGCGCCAGCTCCACCACCCGGCCGAGGTACATGACGGCCACGCGGTCGGCGATGAAGCCGATGACGTTCAGGTTGTGGGTGATAATGATGTAGGTCAGGTTGAGCTGTTCGCGCAGGTCTTTGAGCAGGTTGAGGATGCCGGCGGCCACGGAAACGTCCAGGCCGGCGGTAGGCTCATCTGCCACCAGCAGGTCCGGCCGCAGGGCCAGGGCGCGGGCAATGCCCACGCGCCGCGCCTGCCCGCCGGAGAGCTGATGCGGGTACTTATCGGCCTGCTCCGACGACAGCCCTACCATCTCCAGCAGTTCGTCTACCGTTTTCTTCGGGTCCTCCACCGGCACATGGTGGATGCGGAAAGGCTCCAGCAGGATGGAGGAGACCTTCATGCGGGGGCTGAGGCTGGAGATGGGGTCCTGGAAGATCATCTGCATGCGCGCCCGCAGGGGGCGGATCTTGGACTGCGGCCAGTGGGTGATGTCCTGGCCCTCCACGATGATCTGGCCGGCCGTGGGGCGTTCCAGCCGCAGGATGGTGCGTCCCAAGGTGGTCTTGCCCGAGCCGGATTCTCCCACCAAGGCTAGTGTCTCCCCGCGATGGACGCGCAGGTCCACCCCGTCTACAGCGCGCACCGCGCCGGCCTGGCGTCCCATCAACTGCGCCAACAGGCCGGCGGTGTCGTAAAAATAGGTGCGCAGGCCGCGCGTCTCCACCACCACATCGCTTTCCGCCAGGGCGCGATCCCGCACCGCCTGCACCACTGCCCGCCGCGAGTGCGAACCCGGGATCAGCTCCACCGCTTCCGCGGCCGGCTCCGGATGGTACGAGTGGCAGAGGATGACCTGCCCGTCAATGGTCAGGTAACCTGGCTCTTCCAGGTGGCAGGTCTGGGTGGCGTAGTCACAGCGCGGTGCGAACTTGCACCCTGGCGGGAGGTCGCGCAGGCTGGGCACGCGGCCGCGGATGGTGCGCAGGCGCTCCGCCCGCAGGCTGTGCGATGGATGGGAGCGCAGGAGGGCGCGGGTATAGGGATGTTTGGGGCTCTGGAAGATGCGGAAGACATCGCCGGCCTCCACCAGGTTGCCGGCGTACATGACGATGACCCGGTCGCACAACTGCGCCACCACGCCCAGGTCATGGGTGATGTACAGCACGGAGGTGCCAAACTCGTCGCGCAGGCCGCGGATCAGCTCCAGGATCTGTGCCTCCAGGGTCACGTCCAGCGCGGAGGTCGGCTCGTCGGCGATGAGCAGGGCCGGGTTCGACAGGAGGGCGATGGCGATCATGATGCGCTGGCGCATGCCGCCCGAGAACTGGTGCGGGTAATCCTCGATGCGGTCAGCGGCGTCGGGGATGCCGACGCGTTCCAGCATCCGCACGGCGCGCTCCAGCAGTTCTTTCGTGTCCGCTTTGGGCTGATGGGCGCGCTGGGCGTCCAGCATCTGCTCCTTGATGCTGAAGACCGGGTTCAGGGAGGTCAGCGGGTCCTGGAAGATCATGGAGATATCCTTGCCGCGGATATCGCGCATCTCTTCCTGGGAGAGCCGACATAAGTCCCGGCCTTGGAAGAGTATCTGGCCGGCGCTGATGACGCCGTTGGGCGGGAGCAGGCGCATGATGGCGGAGGCCACGGTGCTCTTGCCACAGCCGGACTCGCCGACAATGCCGACGATCTCGCCGGCGCCCACCGTGAAGCTCAGGTTGCGGACGGCGGTGAGGGTGCCGTCCCGCACATGGTATTTGATTTCCAGGTTGCGCACGTCAAGGACCGGATCCATCACGCCCTCCTGGTGCCGATGAGCCGGGGGTCGAGGACATCGCGCAGTGTCTCGCCGAACAGGGTGAACCCCAGTGTGGTGATGATGAGGGTCAGGCCGGCCCAGGTGATGGGCCAGGGCGTCTGCCGGATGAAGTTGAAGCCCTCCGAGAGGATGATGCCCCAGGAGGGTGTGGGCGGCCGCACCCCAAGGCCGAGGAAGGAGAGGCCGGCCTCAAAGGTGATGACCACCGGCAGGTCCATGGCGGCCAGGATGAGCAGGGGCGCCAGGATGTTGGGCAGAATGTGCTGGAGGACGATGCGCCGGCTGGGCGCGCCCAGCGAACGCTCTGCCTCGACGTACAGGTTCTGGCGGGCGGAGAAGACCTGGGCGCGGGTCACGCGGGCATACCCTGGGATCCAGGCCAGGCCGATGACCAGGATCTCGTTCACCAGCGAGGGGCCCAGCAGGGCCAGGATGGCCAGCGCCAGGATGACGGCGGGGAAGGCCTTGATGGTGTCCAGGATGATGACGATGATGTCATCCACGATGCCGCCGATATAGCCGGCGAGCAGGCCCAGGATGATGCCGCCGATCAGGGCAATGCTCACCGAGGGCACTGCGGCGATCAGGGCGATGCGCGAGCCGTAGATAATGCGCGACAGCAGATCGCGCCCCAGGTGATCCGTGCCCAGGAGATGGGCGCGCGAAGGCCCCTGGAGCATGCTGGGGATATCCTGCTTGGCGTAGTCGTACGGCGCCAGGACAGGCGCGAAGATCACGGCCACCAGGAACATGAAGACGATGAAGAAGCCCAGCGCGCCCAGCGGCCGCTGGAGCACTTCCCCCAGCACAGGGATGCGGTCCAGAAAGACTTGTACCCGACTGCGAGGTCTGATGACGAATTCCATAGTCCTTAACCCTGCATCTTATCCAGTTGGATTCGCGGATCGAGATAGGTATAGGCCAGGTCGGCCAGCAGGTTGGCGACGATGAAGAGGCACGCCACTACCAGCACGCCGGCGCGCACAATGGGATAGTTGCGGCTCTGAATGGCGTTGTAAATCAACGTGCCCATGCCCGGCCGGCTGAAGATGATCTCGACGAACACCGCCCCGCCCATCAGGTTGCCCAGGCCCACGCCCAGCACCGCCACCGTGGGGATGAGGGCATTCTTGAGTGCGTACTTATAGACCACCTTGCGCAGGGGGATGCCGGCGGCCAGGGCAGCGCGGATGTAGTTCTCGTTCAGCACCTCCAGCATGCTGGCGCGCACCAATCGGGCGAGGTACCCCACCCAGGTGATGGCCAGGGCGACCGCCGGCAGGATCAGGTGCCGGATGTAATCCGGGATGTTGCCCGGCTCACCCACGCCGATGGCCGGCATGGCCCGCAACTGCACGGCGAAGATGAGCAGGAGAAACAGCCCACCCACGTATGACGGGATGGTGATAAATGAGATCGAGAACAGCGCCAGGATGCGGTCCAGCCAGGAATCGGGATGGGTGGCCGAAAAGACGCCCAGAGGGATGCCCAGCAGTATCGCCAGGC
>JACIWP010000054.1 GCA_014360855.1 Anaerolineae bacterium | reverse complement strand
GACCGGCTCATCCGCCGGCTGACGTACGGCGTCGGCACCCGCCTCATCACCTCCCACGGCCACAGCGCCCTCGACGGCGTCTACAAGCTGGTGGCGGTGCGCAACCGCGCCGGCTGGGAGCCGGCCATCAAGATATCCGAGACCCCGGACAAAACGCTGAACCCCGGGGAGAAGCGCGTTTGGCGCATCTACGACCGCCGCGGCAAAGCCACCGCGGACCTCCTGTGCCTGGCCCACGAGGAGCCCCGCTCCGCCGCTCGCCTGCTCCTGCACCACCCGTCTGACCCGGAAAAGTGGCGCGTGCTGACACAGGATGAAATCTCCGGCATCGAGCCCCTGCTGGTGGACATCCTGGTGGACGGCAAGCTGGTCTACGAACTGCCGTCGTTGGAGGATATCCGCGCCCTGCGGCGCGCCGATGTGGAACGCCTCGACGCCGGCGTCAAACGCCTGGTCAACCCCCATATATACCACGTCTCGCTGTCCGAAGGGCTGTGGAACCTGAAGCAGGAGCTCATCCATGCCGCCCGCCAGAAGGCCCGCGCGGGGCAGAGGAGCTCGCCGGCCCTCTGACCCTATTCCCCCGGGAGTTCTTCGGGCGAGCCGGCCAGGCGCTCCAGCAGTTTGCGCTCGCTGGCATGGCTCGCCCAGCGCGGCGCCTCCTCCAGCGGGAACCAGCGCACCTCCTCGACCTCAGCGTCGTGCCGGCGCTCATCCCCGCCGACTGCCCGCATTAGGAAGAAATAGACCTTCTTGTGCACGCGCACACGCTGGTCGTCCTCCTCCCACCAGTACCAGTACTCGAGCGGCTCCAGCCGGCGGATGACCTCCACCTCCAGGCCGGTCTCCTCCCGCACCTCGCGGCAGGCGGCCTGTTCCAGCGGCTCCTTGCGCTCCACCAGCCCTTTCGGCAGTGCCCAGCGCTCCGAACCGTCAGGGAACCGCACCCGTATCAGCGCCACCTCCCAGCCGCCGGCCGGCCCCCTTCGCAGAACGACCCCGCCGGCGGAAAGCGCAAAACGTGCCGTCATCGCTTCCCCCTGGACTGTGCCCGCTTCTGCAGGGCATACAGCGTGTTCAGGGCTTCCAGCGGCGTCATGGTGTTGATGTCAAGCTGTAACAGCTCCTCCACGATGGGGTCCGTGAGGGTGAAGAGGGGAAGCTGGCTCGCCGGCGGCTCGCGCACGCCGGCCGCCGGCGCCCGTGTGCCGTTGCGCTCCAGCCGCTCCAGTATCTCCTGCGCCCGCTGTACCACGGCGCGCGGCAGGCCGGCCAACTGCGCCACGTGGATGCCGTAGGACTTATCCGCCCCACCCGGCACAATGCGGTGCTGGAACACAATCTGATCCCCCACCTCGGTGACCTGCACGTTGTAATTGCGCACGTGCGGAAGCCGCTCCGCCAGCTCCGTAAGCTCATGATAATGGGTGGCGAACAGGGTCTTGGCGCGCAGGTTGGGATGATGATGGAGGTACTCCACCACCGCCCAGGCGATGGAGATGCCGTCATACGTGCTCGTGCCGCGCCCGATCTCGTCGAGGATGACCAGACTGCGCGGCGTAGCGTGATGCAGGATGTTGGCCGTCTCGATCATCTCCACCATAAAGGTGGACTGGCCGGCGGCGATCTCATCCTGCGCACCGATGCGCGTGAAAATGCGGTCCACCAGGCCGATATGCGCGGCGTCCGCCGGCACAAATGATCCGATCTGCGCCATCAGCACAATCAGGGCCGTCATGCGCAGATACGTGGATTTACCACTCATGTTCGGCCCTGTCAGGATGATGATCTGCTGTTCCGGCGAGAGATACACGTCGTTGGGCACAAAGGGATGGTCGCGCAGGGTGACTTCCACTACGGGATGCCGGCCGGCGCGGATGTCAATCACATCATCCTCGGTGATCTCCGGCCGCACATAGCGGTGGGCGACCGCCACCTCCGCCAGCGACGCCAGGACATCCAACTGCGCCAGCCGGCGCGCCGTGTCGAGGACCCGACCGGCCTCCGCCGCCACCCGTTCGCAAACCTCCTTGAAGAGCAACGCCTCCAGCTCCAGGATGCGGTCCTCCGCGTGCAGGATCAGCGCCTCATACTCCTTAAGCTCAGGGGTGACGAAGCGCTCGGCGTTGGCCAGCGTCTGCTTGCGGATGTAGTCCGCCGGCACCAGGTGCAGGTTCGGCCGCGTCACCTCCACGTAATAGCCGAAGACCTTGTTATAGCCCACCTTCAGCGACTTGATGCCCGTGCGCTCCCGCTCCGTCTGCTCCAGCCGCGCTACCCAATCCTTGGCATCGCGCGAGCGGCGGCGCAGTTCGTCCAGCTCGGCATGAAACCCCTCACGGATGACGCCGCCCTGGGATAATAACGCCGGCGGGTCCTCGACCACCGCGCGCGCCAGCAGGTCCACCACCTCCCCACAGGCATCCAGGCCGGCCACCAGCTCCGCCAGCGCCGAGCCGGCCGGCATCTTCTCCGCCAGGCCGGCGATCTCCGGCACCACCTCCAGTCCCCGCCGCAGTCCCACCAAATCACGCGGCCGAGCGGTGCCCATCCGCACGCGATTGATGAGCCGCTCCAGGTCCCCGACTTTCTCCAGATGCTTGCGCAGGTTGGCGCGCAGGAGGCCATCCTCGACCAGGGCCTGGACGCAGTCCAGCCGGCGCTCCAGCCGGGTGCGATCCAACAGGGGTTGGTTCAGCCACTGCCGCAGTAACCGCGCCCCCATGGAAGTGCGCGTGTGGTCCAGCACCCCCAGCAGAGAACCCTCCGTAGAGTGGGTGCGGATGGTCTCCACCAGCTCCAGGTTGCGGCGGGTGGCCGGGTCGAGGGTCATGAAATCTTCGGTGGAATAGGTATGCAGGCCGGTCAGTTGGGAGAGCGCCCCTTTCTGTGTATGCTGAAGGTACTGCAGGAGCGCGCCGGCCGCCCGCACCGCCAGCGGCAGGCCGTCACAGCCATAGCCGGCCAGCGTAGAGACGCCGAAATGGTCCATCAGCGCCCGCCGGGCGGTCTCCTCATCGAAATGCCAGTCGTCATATTCGGTGCGGGCCGAGGGAAGCGTCTGGAATGCCGCCGGCCACGCGCTCCCCGCCGGCCACAGGAGCTCCGCCGGCTGAAGCCGCGCCAGCTCCTCCGTCAGGCGCTGGAGGATATCGCGGCTTTCCATCTGGGTGGTAGCGAATTCCCCGGTGGTGATATCGGCATAGGCCAGGCCGGCCCGTTCCCCCTCCAGGATCACCGCGGCGATGTAATTGTTGCGCCGCTCCGGCAGGAGGGCCGGCTCAATCACTGTGCCGGGCGTCACCACCCGCACCACCTCCCGCTCCACGAGGTCGCGCCCATTGGGATCGCTGACCTGCTCGCAGATGGCGACCTTATAGCCGGCGGCCAGCAGTTTGGCCAGGTAGCTCTCGAGGGCGTGATACGGGACGCCGGCCAGCGGGACCCGCTTATCGCCCCCCACCGGCCGCGAGGTGAGCACGATATCGCACACCTGCGAGACAATGCGGGCATCATCGTCGAAGGTCTCGTAAAAATCCCCCAGCCGGAAGAGCAGGATGGCGTCGGGATACTGGCGTTTGATATTCAGATACTGCCGGCGCATGGGCGTCACCGACATCGTACGTTCCTCACTCTCATCTCCCAGGATTGCCGGATGAATTGTAATCCACGCCGGCCATTTGGTCAACGCGCGCACGACGGACGCGATGAAACGGTATGAAAGGGGATGGAGCGTTTGGCGCCGGAGATGCCGACGGCATTTTCCCAGGCTTTCAATTTGACGACTGCTCGATCTAATGTATAATAGGTGAAAATGCCGTGAGGCCAGGCCATGTCCTGTACGCGCATGGGCTTGCGAAAAATACCAGCACACGTTCGATGGATAGCGACGACGCTCAAGGGATACTATTTCTCTTGAGCGTTTTTTTGCGCCCTGTGACAGGCCGGCCAATAAGGAGCAGAGCGGTAGCGTATGGGGACGATCATCTTGCCGGCGCTCGCCGACGTCCATGTCCACTTCCGGGATCCGGGAGGAACCCATAAAGAGGATTTTGCCACCGGCACCCGAGCGGCGCTGGCGGGGGGCATTGTGGTAGTGCTGGATATGCCCAATACCAGCCCCCCGACAGTGCATCAAGCGGCATTGCAGGAAAAAGCCCGAATCGCAGAACAGAAAGCACATTGCGATTTCGGGCTTTTCCTTGGCGCCGGCCCGGACAACGCCGGCGAGGTCTCTGCCCTGGGGCGCCGGGCGGCCGGCCTCAAAATGTACCTGGGCCATACCTACGGCCCCCTCCTGATGAGCGAACTGCCGGCCATGATCGCTCACTTCCAGACCTGGCGCGGCCCCGGCCCCATCGCCATCCACGCCGAAGGCCCCATGCTGGCGGCGGCCATCGCCCTGGCCCGCGCCTATGACCAGCCCACCCACCTCTGCCATGTCAGCCGCGCGGAGGAGATCGCGCTCATCCGCCGCAGTAAGGCCGCCGGCGCTCCCATTACCTGCGAGGTCACGCCGCACCACCTCTTCCTGACCGAGGCCGACGCCGGCCGGCTGGGCCCCTTCGGGTTTATGAAACCGACGCTGGGAAGCGAAAGGGACCGCGCCGCGCTGTGGGAAAACCTGGACGTCATCGACTGCTTCGCCACCGACCACGCCCCTCACACCCGCCAGGAGAAGCTGGGAGAAAACCCACCTCCCGGGGTGCCGGGCCTGGAGACCATGCTCCCGCTGTTGCTGACCGCCGTGAGCGAGGGACGCCTGAGCATGGAGGATGTGGTACAGCGCCTGCACTATGCGCCGGCGCGCATCTACCACCTCCCCATGCCGGCCGCCGAGGTGGAGTTTGACCCCGACGCAGTATGGGAGATCAGGAACGAAGGCCTGCAGACGCGCTGCGGCTGGAGCCCCTTCGCCGGCATGAAGGTGCGCGGCCGGGTGCGGCGCGTCCGTCTGCGCGGCACCCTGGCCTACGAGGACGGGAATGTGCTTGTCCCGGCCGGATTTGGCCGGAACCTCTTCGCCGGCTGAGCCGGCGCAAACATCAACCATATGACGATCCGCAAACAACACATAAAGGAGGTTGACTATGTTGTATCAGTCGTATGACATGAAGGACCCGCGCGAAGCCGCCGTGCCGGCGGATAACGTCAACAACGGCCTGTACGGACAGGACATCATCTCGGTGAAGCAGTTCAACCGCCAACTGCTGAGCTACATCATGGGCGTGGCCGACGAAATGCGCGCCCTGGTCAAACGGTTCGGCAAGGCCAACCTGCTGGACGGCAAAATCCTCGCCAACCTCTTCTATGAGCCGAGCACCCGCACCAGCGCATCGTTCCAGGCCGCCATGCTGCGCCTGGGCGGCCGCGTCATCGCCATCAACGAGGTGCGCTACTCCTCGGTGACCAAGGGCGAGTCCCTCCCCGACACGGTGCGCACGCTGGAGAGCTACTGCGATGTCATCGTCCTCCGTCATCCGGAGATTGGTTCGGCGGCCATCGCGGCCAAGGCGGCGCGCAAACCGGTCATCAACGCCGGCGACGGTCCCGGCGAGCACCCCACCCAGGCCCTGCTGGACCTGTACACCATCTCCGACGAGCTGAAGCGGCTGGATGGGCTGAAAGTCGCCATGCTCGGCGACCTGAAGTACGGCCGCACCGTGCATTCCCTCACCCGCCTGCTCAGCCTATATGACACCGAGTTCTACTTCGTCTCACCGGACATCCTGCGCATGCCCGAGGAAATCCTGCAGGAGCTCCGCCAGTCCGGCCATAAGTATCATGAGTTCGAGGACGTGAATGATGTCATCGGCGAGATAGATGTGCTCTATGTGACGCGCGTCCAGCGGGAGCGCTTCGACGATCCCGACGAGTACGAGCGGGTCAAGGATTACTACGTGATTGATCCGGATGTCATGTCCAGGGCCAAAAAGGACATGATCCTGATGCACCCCCTGCCGCGCGTGTACGAGATCGATATGCGCGTGGACGACGACCCGCGTGCGGCCTACTTCCGCCAGATGGAGAACGGCATGTACATCCGCATGGCCCTGCTGGCCGCCGTCCTGGGCAAGGCATAGCCCAACCAGAGGAGAAGGCCCATGGGGTTTTGCCAGCAGTTGGAAGAAACAGCCCTGCGCAATCAATCGCTGGTGTGTGTGGGGCTGGACCCGCAGATGGAGCATATTCCGGAGCGGTTTCGCGGCCGG
The DNA here is from genome assembly GCA_014360855.1 of Anaerolineae bacterium. Taxonomy (NCBI): domain Bacteria; kingdom Bacillati; phylum Chloroflexota; class Anaerolineae; species Anaerolineae bacterium. Next base: position 7,235 of record JACIWP010000054.1, on the reverse strand, counting down.
CCCGATGCCCTCTTCGCCTTCAACCGCTACATCATTGACCAGACACGCGACCTGGTCTGCGCCTATAAGCCCAACTTCGCCTTCTACGAGGCGCTGGGGCTAGAAGGCCTCCAGGCCCTTCAGCGCACCATTGACTACATCGCCGGCGAGGTGCCGGTCATCCTGGATGTCAAGCGCGGCGACATCGGGAGCACCGCCGAAGCCTATGCCCGGGCGGCCTTCGAGGTGTGGGGCGCCGGCGCGGTCACCGTCAATCCCTACCTGGGAGCCGACAGCCTGGAGCCCTTCCTCCGCTACCGGGACAAAGGTGTGTTCGTGCTGTGCCACACCTCCAACCCCGGCGCGGAACAGCTCCAGATGCTCTCCTGTGAGGGGAAGCCCCTCTTCGAGCGGGTGGCAGAGATGGTCGCCGGCCTCTCCAGCGCCGGCAACGTCGGCGTCGTGGTCGGCGCCACCTACCCCGACCGCCTGCGGGCCGTGCGCCGGATACTGCCGCAGACGTGGGTCTTACTACCAGGCGTCGGAGCACAGGGCGGCGATCTGGAGGCCAGCCTGGACGCCGGCCTGCGGCCTGACGGCCTTGGCCTCATCATCAATTCCTCGCGCGGCATTATCGGCACCCCCGACCCGCGCCAGGCCGCCCTGGAACTGCGCGAGCGCATCAATGCGCGGCGCGGCTCCCTGCCGGCGGAGCACATCGCCCTGGGGCTGTTCGACGCCGGCTGTGTGCGCTTCGGGGAGTTCACCCTGAAGTCCGGCCTGGTCTCGCCAATATACATTGACCTGCGCCGGCTGGCCTCGCACCCGCGCCTGCTCGAGGAGGTCGCCGGCGCCTATGCGCGCCTGCTGGCAGGGCTGACGTTCGACCGCATCGCCGGCATCCCGTACGCCGCCCTGCCCATCGCCACGGCGGTGTCCCTGCGCACGGGCCGGCCCATGATCTACCCGCGCAAGGAGGTCAAGGAGTACGGCACCCGCCAGGCCATCGAGGGGGAATACCGCGCCGGCGAGCGGGTGGTGGTGCTGGACGACCTTATCACCACCGGCGCCAGCAAGTTCGAGGCCATCCAGCCCCTCACCGACGCCGGCCTGGTCGTGGAGGACGTCGTGGTGCTGATTGACCGACAGTCCGGCGGCCGCGAGGACCTGGCGGCGCGCGGCCTGCGCCTGCACGCGGTGCTCACCCTGACCCAGATGCTGGACATCCTCCTGCGGCACGGCCGGATTGATGCCGGCGAGCGCCAAAAGGTGCTGACATGGCTGAACAGCTCTCGCCCGACCTCCGCGTGAACCTGTGCGGCGTGCTCCTGCCCAACCCGCTGGTGCTGGCCTCGGGCATCCTGGGCACGACCGCCGAGCTGATGGAACGGGTGGCGAAGAACGGCGCCGGCGCCGTGACCTGCAAATCCTGCGGGCCGGAGCCGCGCGCCGGCCATCCCAATCCCACCGTGCTGGATTGGGGGCCGGGCTTGATCAACGCCGTCGGGCTGGCGAACCCGGGCATTGACGAGGCAGTCGAGATCCTCCGGGAAACGCGCCGGCGGCTTCAGCCCCTGGGCGTCCCGCTCATCGCCAGCGTCTTCGCCGACTCGGTGAAGGGGTTCGCCGAGGTGACCCGCAGGGTCTGCACGGTACCGCCTGACCTGGTAGAGCTGAATATCTCCTGCCCGAATGTGGAGGCGGAGTTCGGCCGGCCGTTCTCCCTCGACCCCGACGCCGCGGCGGAGGTCACCCGCGCCGCGCGCGCCGTCTGTGACCGCCCCCTGCTGGTCAAGCTCTCCCCCAACGTCACGGACGTGGTGGCCATCGGGAAGGCTGTGGTCGCCGCCGGCGCTGACGGTCTCACCGCCATCAACACCCTCGGCCCTGGCATGGTGATTGATATTGAAAGCGGCTGGCCCATCCTCGCCAATCGGGTCGGGGGCATCTCCGGGCCGGCCATCCGCCCTATCGCCGTGCGCATCGTATACGACCTGTGGGCGCACCTGCGCGTGCCCATCATCGGGACCGGCGGCGTGACCTGCGGGCGCGACGTGATTGAGATGATCATGGCCGGCGCCACGGCGGTGGGCATCGGCTCGGCAGTGATCCAGGATGGGCCGGCGGTCTTCTCCCGCATCGCCGCGGAAGTGCGGGACTACCTGGCCTCTCATGGATATGCATCCCTCAACGAAATTCGAGGACTGGCACATGCGCGACGGCACATGGAACCCTGAGCTTCCGCTCCCGATGACCATCCGCGAGGTGCGGCAGGAGACGCCGGCCGTCAAGCGCTTCGTGCTGGACGGCTCGCTGAACGCCGAGCCGGGCCAGTTCGTCATGGTCTGGCTGCCGGGCATTGATGAAAAGCCCTTCAGCCTGATGAACGCCCAGCCGGTCACGCTGGCTGTGGCGGAGGTCGGGCGTTTTACCCGGGCCATGCACCGGTTGGGCCAGGGGAACCGGCTGTGGCTGCGCGGGCCGTTCGGGCAGGGATTTACGCTGGAGGGCCGGCATCTCTTGCTGGCCGCCGGCGGCTATGGTGCGGCGCCGTTGGCTTTCCTGGCGCGGCGCGCGAGAGAGGAAGGCCGGCGCGTAGCGGTGCTGGTGGCGGCCCGTTCACGCCAGCATCTGCTCCTGGTAGACGAGTTTCGCACGCTTGGCTGTGAGGTCTACACCTGCACCGACGACGGTTCCGATGGCCAGCCGCCGCGGCTGGCACCGCAGGCCGTCGAGGAACTGCTGACAAGCCTCCGGCCGGACGCGTTATACGCCTGTGGGCCGGCCGGCATGCTCGACGCGCTGGAGGCGCTTGCCCGAGAATACCACCTGCCGGCACAGCTCAGCCGCGAGGCCTATATGCGCTGTGGCATCGGCGTATGCGGCTCCTGCACCTGCGGCGACCAGCTTGTCTGCCGGGATGGGCCGGTCTTCAGGATCCCCGGCTAGCGATTCGCCGGCACCAGCGGAAATCGCACCGCGCCGCGCCCGTGCCGATGGTCCCCTGCCTGGACCACCCAATCGGCGCCGGCACCAGCCCCGCCAGATAATCGTCCATCGTGCAGAACACCGCTGTCAGCTCCGGCGCTCCCAGTGCCGTGAGCGTCTCATGGTACCAACATCCCACCACATCGAACCCGTAACAGATGCCATCATCCACGGCCGGCACGGTGCGCCAGCCGGCCGGCGGGAAAATGGTGCGCATGGCCAGCCGCACCAACACGCGCCAGGCCGGGAATGGGTCGGGAACCACCTTGAGCCAACCGATGGCGCGCTGATACAGCGGCCCGATTTCCCGCCAGGCCAGGCGCTCGACCTCCTGAAGCGCCCGGGACTGCTCCACGCCGTGCCGGCGCAGCGCGGTGTACAGCGCCAGCGCCGGCAGAATCTGCCAGTGCAGATGATACGCCAGCACCGGATGGCGCGGACAGGCTTGGTGGCGGATCAACCGCCGGTACTCTTCGCCGGCGGACCCCACGATCGCGCCGGCCGCCGGCATGCCGAAAGACTCCGCCAGCGCGGACCGCCACAGCCGGCCGTAAGGAAGCTCGGCTTTTCGCCGCAAGCGCCTTCCCATGAGGAACACGCCGGCCAGTATGCCGGCCAGCAGGGCCAGCATGCGCCGGCGGGATAATCCCCTCGCACTCCGATCGGGACCTATCACCCTACCCCTCCACGAGGCTATAAGGCTTCTTAAGCTTAAAGACTAGACATAAGCATTGACGTCACTGCCCTGCCGCTCGTATAATGGAGGTGTGCGCGGCAGGCGAACCTTATCGCGCCGGCGGTAGCTTTCCAGCCCTGAGGGATTCCATGGTGGTCTGAATTGAACATGTGGCAAGGAGCAACCCAAGTGATCATCACGGAACGCGCCGCCATTCTTGTCACGCGTGAGCCGCTCGAGGAGGACCTGGCGGATTGGATGAAACGCATCGCCGGCGATGAAGCTCAGCCCCCCTTGACAGGCGTCCTCATCTGCCCCCGTGGGTGCGGTACCCGCATTTACTGGGCGCTGTCCGCAGAGCTGGCGGCCTATAAGGAAGACCTGCTGGTATTCCTCTACCAGCAGTTGTACTGGACCGAGTGCCCCGAACATCGGGAGATCCGACCGCAGGTGCGCTTCCGCAGTGGTTGCAATATCCAGGCGCCCCTGAAACCAGCCTCCGGTACAGCCCCATCCAGCCGCCGCACCTCGGAATATTACCACAATCGCTACGAATAAGGCTCTTGTCGTCAGGCACCCGTTACGGGTGCGCTTGCCGCCACGCTGTCGAATCAGGGAAGAAAATGGACTGGCCGTATATCTCTTGCCCGAAGGAAGCGATACGCTCCTGCGCCGGCAAAGACGTGATCCATTCGACAAATGCCTTCGCGCCGGCGTAGCATAGCTGGGGATAGCGCTGGGGATTGACAGCGATCACCGAATAGGGATTCAGGAGATTCTCATCCCCCTCGACCAGCATCTCCAGCGCCAGGCCCTTTGCCTTCATGGTGAGGAACGTGGCACGATCGGAAAGGGTATATGCTCCCATCTCGGCGGCAGTGGTCAGGGTTGGCCCCATGCCCTGACCGACGGAGCGGTACCACTCCCCCGCCGGCGTAATGTCGGCGGCCTGCCAGATCTCCTTCTCCTTGACATGTGTCCCGGACTCATCCCCGCGCGACACAAAGACTGCCTGCGCCTGGGCGATCCGCTGAAACGCCTCGACGGCGGTCCGCAGGCCGCGGATGCCGGCCGGGTCGCTCGCCGGCCCCACAATAACGAAATCGTTGTACATCACTGGCTGGCGGTCCACGCCGTAGCCGGCGGCCATGAAAGCTTCCTCCAACGCCGGCGCATGCACCAGCAGGACGTCTGCATTGCCATCCTCCCCCAGCCTCAGCGCCTGGCCGGTGCCCACCGCCACAACCTTGACCGATATGCCTGTCTGGCGTTGAAAGAAAGGCAGGAGATAGTCAAGCAGGCCGGAGTTCTCGGTGCTGGTGGTGGTCGCCAGGATAATGGAGGTGCAGGAGGCTCTGCCGGCCGGCGGAACGGACCGCGAGCCGCATCCCGTGAGTGTGATTGCCAGCAGGAGCAAGAAGACGGCAAAGGCATTTCGTCGGCGCATATTGTGCCCCAGCAATGTAAAGCTCACCAAACCAGCTCCCCATTGAGGAAGGCACGGGTGCGGGCATCCTGCGGCGCGGTGAAGAACTGCTCCGCCGGCGCGATCTCCACCACCTGCCCGTTCAGCAGGAACGCCACGCGATGGCCAAGCCGGCGCGCCTGAAAGACGTTGTGCGTGACCAGCACCATCGTCGTGCCTTGTTCGCGATTCAGGTCCCGGATCAGCCCTTCGATAAGGCTGACGTTGTAGGGGTCCAGATTGGCCGTGGGTTCGTCCAACAGGAGCACCGCCGGCTGGAACGCCAGCGCCCGTGCCAGGGCGACACGCTGTCGTTCACCACCCGAAAGGTTGGGGGCATGACTGCCGGCCAGCGAGGCCAGGCCGAGCCGCTCCAGCAAGCGCGTCATCGCGCCGTTCTGGGCCGGCATGCCCCGCACCTTCCGGCCGTAGGACACGTTGGCCAGGACGGAGCGGTTGAGCAGGGCTGGCTGTTGGAAGACCATGGTCACCTGCCGGCGCAGATGCAGGCCCACCGGCGCGCCGGGCAGGATGGAATGCCCCATGAACTCGATCTCGCCCGATGTGGCCGGCTCCAGAAAGTTCAGCAGGCGCAGTAACGTGCTCTTCCCGGAACCGTTGGGCCCCACGACCACCAGGATTTCGCCGCGGTATATCTCCAGATAGGAGATATCCAGCACGAGCCTCTGCTGGTATTCCTTTCGCAGATTGCGCAGTCGAAAGATGGCCTCGCTCATAATGGGCGGAAGAACCTTTCCTCAAGCTGGAGGATCACGAAGTTGATGACCAGCGCCATGGCCAGCAGGATCAACCCCAGGGCAATGGCCACATCAAAATTGCCCTTGCTGGTCTCCAGCACGATCGCGGTGGTGAGCACGCGGGTTTCGCCGGCGATGTTGCCGCCCACCATCATGACCGCGCCCACCTCTGCCAGCGCCCTGCCCAGGCCGGCCGCCACCGCCGCGGCGATGCCGGCGCGCGCCTCCACCAGAAGCGTCATGGTCGCCTGCCAGGGAGTGGCACCCAGGGAGAGGAGCTGTTGCCGGAGCAAGGGGTCTACCCCCAGCAGTGCCGCCATGGTAAAGCCGGTGACGATGGGGAAAATGATGAGCGTCTGGGCCACAATCATGGCCGCCGGCGTGAAAAGCCGCGGGATGAGGGCGGCATTGAGCGCGCCGAGGGGGCCACTGCGCGACAGGAGGATATAGACGAACAGGCCGACCACCACCGGCGGCAGTCCCATCCCTGTGTACAGCATCAGCCGTAGGAAGGACCATCCGGTGAAGCGCCGCAGTCCAAGGACCGCGCCCAATGGGACCCCCAATAGGACGCTGATGGCCAGCGCTGTGCCGGAGACGCGCAGGGAAAGGCCGGCAATTTCCAGGACTTCCGGGTCCAGGCTCAGGATAAGGTGAACGGCTTGACGCAGACCTTGCAGAAGCGTATCGATGGCGGCTTCCTCCTGTGCTGGCTGGCCGGCGGCGCTGTCGCCGGCAAAAAGAAACCGACGTCTTCGCAAAGGAGACGCCGGCTGGTATCAGCACACAAGGCGTTCTCCTTTCCAAATACGGGGGGCGAAGACGTTTCCATCTTCACCTTTGACCTCGCCGTTGAGGTACTGCGGTTGCAGTCCATAGCCCGCCGGCCGTAGGCCCTGCAACTCGGAGAACGTGCAGTTTCTCACTTTTGCACCCAATATATGGGAAAATCCTGATAATGTCAAGCGCTGGTCGCGCTGGCGCCGGCGCTGGCGGTGCACACATACGCCTGCGGTTCCAGCCCGGTGCGCCGGCGGTAACAGGCCATGACCTGTTCCACGAAATCGCCGGCCCCCGCCGCGGCCACCAGGGCGATGGCACAGCCGGCGAAGCCGGCGCCGGTCATGCGCGCGCCGAGACAGGCCGGATGTTCCCAGGCGCATTCCACCACGGCATCCAGCGCCGGCCCGGTGACCTCGAAATCATCCCGCAGGCTGATATGGCTGGCGTTCATCAGCCGGCCAAGCTCCGGCGCGTCCCCCCTGCGCATAGCCTCCGCCGCCTGCAGGGTGCGGGCATTTTCCCCCACCACATGCCGCGCCCGCCGATACACCGCGGGATCCAGCCGGCCGGCCCACCGTTCCAGCTC
>JACIWP010000053.1 GCA_014360855.1 Anaerolineae bacterium | reverse complement strand
GGCCGGCCCGATGTACAACTACCCCCGCCCCCTCTCGGCGGAGGAAGCACAGCGGGCCATCGAGGAAATGGAACTGGCCGGCTAGCCCCCACCCCCTCCCTCCGCCGGCGGCCCCTCCCAACACCGCCCTGCCCCATTTTTGACAATCTGCCCGCTCTCTGCTATACTGAGGGCGTGCGGTGGAGAGGGCCATCCACCGGCGTGACTGGAGGGATGGCAGAGAGGACGATTGCGGCGGTCTTGAAAACCGTTGTGGGCTTTGCCCACCGGGGGTTCGAATCCCTCTCCCTCCGCCTGATGGCTATCTCAGAAGCAAGGGGAGATGCCAGAGTGGTCGATTGGGGCCGCCTGCTAAGCGGTTGAGGGGCTGAATAGCTCCTCCTAGGGTTCGAATCCCTATCTCCCCGCCTTGGCAAATCATATATATGCCCCCGTAGCTCAGTGGATTGAGAGCGCTTCCCTGCGGAGGAAGAGGCCACAGGTTCGAATCCTGTCGGGGGTACCAAGCATGGCCTTGTCACCATACTGGTGGCAAGGCCTTTTTCTCCCATCCGCCGGCACCCGATCAGCGATATCAGGAGGGACACGATGAACCACCTGCCGCTGACATCCGAGGACATGGAACTGATCCGCGCCGCCGAAGAAACTCTGCGCCGCGCCTATGTACCGGACCGCCATACGGTTGCCGCCGCCGTGCGCGCCGGCTCCGGCCACATCTACACCGGTGTCAACATCGAGGGCATCCACGGCCCGTGTGCCGAACCGGTCGCTCTGGGCAACGCCTTCGCCCACGGCGAGCGGGACATCCTGGCCGTAGTAGCCGTCCACCGCGCGGAGAACGGCTACACGGTACTGTCTCCCTGCGGGAACTGCCGCCAGCTCATCCTCGAGTACGCGCCGGATGCCCATGTCATCCTGGTCGAGGATGGCCAGGTCATCAAAGCGCCGGCGCACGAGCTTCTGCCGGGCGCCTACCACTATTTTGACCACAACGCTCCTGCCGAATAATCCGGCATCCCGGGCCACAGCAGTGCCGTGCCTCCTCGTGCGCAAGACGGTGGTAGAGAGCCGGCCTCCCGCCGCTTGACAACACCGCCCACCCGTGTTATTATTCGCAATAGTTGAACATCTATTCATAGATTTGAGAAACGGAGACGATGAACGCCGGCACGGACCAACCGCAGGAATCCTGTGCGCTGTCGCTCCCCTTCGTGGATGAGCAAACCGCCGCACGCCTTGCGGAGATATTCAAGGCGCTGAGCGACCCGACCCGCGTGCGGTTGATCGCCGCACTGTGCGCCGGCGAACGCTGTGTGCATGAGCTGGCCGAACAACTCGAGATGAGCCAGTCCGCCATCTCCCACCAGCTCCGCACCCTGCGCCAACTGCATTTGGTCCGCTCCCATAAGGAAGGCCGGCATGTCTACTACGCGCTGGACGACGATCACGTGCTCACCCTTTTCGCCCAAGGACTGGACCACGTCCAGCACATCTGACGGACTGCCGGCCATCATAGCCCATCATCCTGACCGCATGGAGACCTGACAGCACGTCGCGACGGGGCGACCGCAAGGTCGCCCATTATCCTGAATTATCAATGAACATATGCTCATATTCTCATAGATGAGGCGCTGACATGGAAGAGCTACAGCACCGTCCATTCCCTGAACAACCCGAACTGCGGGAATGCCCCGCCTGTATCGGCCGGCTGAAGGACAACTTGCTCGCCCAGGCCGGCGTCGAGGCCGTGGACATGGACGCACAGGGCATCCTCCGCGTACGCTTTGATCCGGAGCGGGTCTCCTCCGCTTCCCTGCTGGAGCGGGCACGCCGGCAAGAATCCACCCTCCAACAGGACATCCGCCACCTGCGCTACACCATCGGCGGTATGGACTGCACCGAATGTGCGCGCACCATCGAGAAAGCGGTCCGCCGGCTTCCCGGCGTGCGGGACGCCTTCGTGAATTTCGGGCTGGGGACGCTTATCGTCGAAGTCGAAGGTGATGCCGAGCCTGGGCCGGCCATCGAGCGACAGGTCTCCTCCCTGGGCTACACTCTGCAGGAAAGCAACGGCGCTCAGGTCACTGTGTTTCGCGTGGAGGGCATGGACTGCGCGGACTGCGCCGCCAAACTGGAGCACATTGTGGCATCGCTGGAGCAGGTGCGCGCTGCCAAAGTAAACTTCGGCGCCGGCCTGCTCACGGTGGAGCATCAGCGGCCGGATATCATCGAGGCGGTCCAACAGCAGGCGCTGGCCGCCGGCTACCGCGTGGAACCCGCCGAGCGAGCCGCGCAGGGAACCTCCGTTCCCTGGTGGAAGCCGCGCGATCGGCGCGAGTGGCTGACGCTGGCCAGCGGGCTGGCCTGGGCGGCCGCCGGCATCCTGCATCTTGCCGGCGCGGGGCCGCTCCTCACCATCCCATTTTGGGCGGCTTCTATTGTGCTGGGCGGATTTCCCATCGCCCGTGCCGGCCTCGCCGCGCTCCGCACTGCCCGTTCCATCGACATGAACCTGCTGATGACGGTAGCGGTACTCGGGGCGGCCGGCATCGGGGAATGGGCAGAGGCCGCCACGGTGGTCTTCCTCTTCTCCATCGGTCACATCCTGGAGGCGCGCACCATGGACCGCGCCCGGAATGCCATCCAGAAGCTCTTCGACCTCTCACCGCGCCTGGCGGCACGCCTGCGCGACGGCATGGAAGAGAAGGTACCGGTGGAGACCCTCCAGGTCGGCGACCGCATCCTGGTGCGTCCTGGTGAGCGCATCCCCATGGATGGACAGGTGCTGGCCGGCCGCTCCAGCGTGGACCAATCTCCCATCACCGGGGAATCCATGCCGGTGGAGAAAGGCCCAGGCGATGTGGTGTACGCCGGCACCCTCAACGGCGAGGGCGCGCTGGAAATCGCCGTCACCTGCCTCGCACAGGACAATACCCTGGCGCGCATCGTCCACATGGTGCAGGAGGCCCAGGGCTCGCGCGCCCCATCCCAGCGTCTGGTAGACCGCTTCGCGGCGGTGTATACCCCGGTCGTGCTGGCGCTGGCCGCCGGCATTGCCGCGGTGCCTCCCCTTGCGCTCGGGGAACCCTTCCTGCCCTGGCTCTACCGGGCGCTCACCCTGCTGGTCATCTCCTGTCCCTGCGCGCTCGTAATCTCCACTCCGGTGGCCATCGTCTCCGCGCTGAGCCAGGCCGCCCGCCAGGGCATACTGATCAAAGGAGGCCTGCATCTGGAGAACGCCGGCCGGCTCAAAGCAGTGGCCTTCGACAAGACCGGCACCCTCACCCGCGGCCGGCCCGTCGTGACCGATCTCATCAGCTTCAACGGCCATAAACCGGAGGAACTGCTGGCCATTGCCGCCTCCATTGAGGAGCGCTCCAGCCACGCGCTGAGCGAAGCGATTGTATCCGCCGCACAAGAGCGCGGCCTGATGCGCTGGAAGGCCGAGGATTACCGGGCGCTCGCCGGCCAGGGCGCCATGGCGCGCGTCAACGGCTGTCTCTTTATCCTGGGCAACGCCCGCCTGATGGAACAGTACGCCCTGCTCAACCCGGAGGCCCGGGAACAGCTCGAGGCGCTCCAGGGAAAGCGCCGCAGTGTGGTGCTGGTAGCCAGCCGGGAAGCATGCGAACATGCTGGAGGGCCTCATCTCATTGGCGCCATTGGCCTGGCGGACGAACCCCGTCCGGAAGCCGCAGAGGCCGTGCGAAGACTGCGCGCCGCCGGCATATCCCGCATCATCATGCTCACCGGCGACCATCACCGCGTCGCCGAGGCCATCGCCGGCGAGCTGGGCCTGGATGAGTATTACGCGGAGCTTCTGCCGGCGCAAAAGGTACAGATCGTGGATGAGCTGATAAAACGCTACGAACGGGTCGCCATGGTGGGCGACGGCGTCAACGATGCGCCGGCGCTGGCCCGTGCCACCATCGGCATCGCCATGGGCGCCGCCGGCACCGACGTAGCGCTGGAGACCGCCGATGTGGCGCTCATGTCAGATGACCTGCGCAAAATCGCCGACCTGGTGCAGTTGGGCCGGCGCACCCGCCGCAACATTATCCAAAACGTCGTCTTTTCCCTGGCCCTCAAGCTGACGTTTCTGGCGTTGGCCGTGGCCGGCATGGCCACACTGTGGATGGCCGTCTTCGCCGATGTCGGGGCCTCCCTGCTGGTGACGCTGAACGGACTGCGCCTGCTGGCCGGCCCCCGCCATCCCGTCCACACCCATTCCGGGTGACAGTTCCCCTCGCCGACGGATGAAAGGGGGAAGAGGGCCGGCCCTCTTCCCCCTGCGATTTGCGGATATTTGCGCCGCTGATTATTATATCTTCCGGAACGGCCCGGAGGTCCCACAAAATGCCCACCCCAACTCCAGCCCAGCGCATCTATCGGCTCATCCTGTTCTTTTTCTTCCTGGTTTTCGTGGGTGTCGTCGGCTATATCCTCATCGAAGGGCTTTCCCCGCTGGACGCCCTCTATATGACCATCATCACGATCTCGACCGTGGGCTTTCAGGAGGTGCGGCCGCTTTCGGCCAACGGACGCCTCTTTACCATGACATTGGTACTGTTGGGGGTCGGTGCCGGCGCCTATACCTTCGGCACCATTGCGGAATTCCTGGTCGCCGGCGAGCTGGCCGGCACGCTCAAACGGAGGAAACTCATGCGCGCCATCGAACGCCTGCAAGGACATTATGTCATCTGCGGATACGGTCGGATCGGAGAACAGGTGGCTCGTGGGTTGGTTGACGAGGGCATCCCCTGTGTCATCGTGGATCAGGCCAGCGAAGCCATCCAGCGCTGTGAGCAGTGCGGCATCCTGTACGTCATGGGGGACGCTACCGAGGACGAGACGCTCCTGCGCGCCGGCATCCAGCGCGCCCGGGGCCTGGTGGCCGTGCTGGACAATGACGCCGAAAACGTCTTTGTCGTCCTCAGCGCCCGCTCGCTTAACCCGAACCTGACCATCATCGCCCGCGCCACGACTCGGGAGGCCGAGGTGAAACTGCGGAAAGCCGGCGCCGACGGCGTCCTATCCCCGTATCAACTGGCGGCGCACCGCATCGTGCGCGAACTTACCCGCCCGCACGTCATGATCTTCCTTGAGAAGGCCATGGGGAACGACCCGGAGCTGTACATGGAGGAAATCCGCATCCACCCCTCTTCGGAGCTGGTGGGGAAAACACTGGGGGAAGCCGAACTGCGCACGCGCACCGGCGCCAACGTGCTTTCCATCCTGCGCGGGGCGGATCAGCGGGTGATCGATTGGGCGCCCGACCTGACCCTCCAGGCCGAAGATGTCATGGTAGTGCTGGGCCGGCCCGAACAGGTGGAAGCCCTGGCGCGGCTGGCCGGCGATGAGAGATTTCTATTGCGCTCCACCAGAAGGCGAGGGGGAAGGAACCCTTAATCCTGAATGCCGCCGCGCCGGCGGGCCCATGCCGCGGCGGCCATCACGTCCAGCAGGAGCGCACCAGCCGCCATCACCACCCACCCCCATCCCCAGGGCGCCGGCGCGCCGTACACCCGGTCGATAGCCGGCTTGACCCGCAGGAACGACCATACCGCGCCGGCCGCGGCCAGGGAATTCACTCCGGCCGCCAACAGGATGCACCAACGCCACGGCAGAAGCCACCATATCGGCACCAACACCAGCGCGGCCAGGCCGGCCAGCATGATGACAGTAGCAAGACGAAACTCGGGCATCCAGAGCAGGGCCGGATACCAGGCCGGCGGCAGGAGCGTCAAAGAAGTCAGCACGCCGGCCGCCAGACCTACAAGCCCCCCGTACCAGCGCAGTCGCAGGGCGGGATGAATGGCGCACAGTGCCAGCGCGAGGGCGATGGCGCCGGCCGGCAGGAGGAACCAGCCGCGCCACACCGCCAGGATGCCGGCGCGGAACTCCCCCAGAAACTTCACATACTCCGCCAGGTCATAGCCCAGCAGGACCAGGCCAGCGGCCTTATGGCTGACCCAGGGCCCCCAGTACCCGCATACCAGCAGGGCCAGGCCGACCAGTACGCCGGCCCTTTCCAGACCGTTCACGCGCGTATCACTCATGCATCACCTGCGCATATTCACGTATCAGCGCCTCCGCCGATCTCTGCCAGGTGAACCCGGCCGCCCGCTCCAGGCCGGCCGCCCGCAGTCGCGCCCGCAGTTGACTGTCTTCCACCCCTTGACGCAGGGCCTGGGCGATGGCCGCTTCATCCAGAGGGTCGAACAAAACGGCCGCATCGCCGACTACCTCGGGCAGGGAAGAGGCGTTGGAGCAGGCGACCGGACAGCCGCATGCCATGGCCTCCAGCGGCGGCAGACCAAACCCCTCGTACAGGGAAGGATAGACGAAGAGCCAGGCGCGGCGGTACAGCGCCGGCAGGAAGCGGTCCTCCACAAAACCCAACAGATGCACATGCTCGCGGGCGCGCAGGGCGCGGTGGGTCTCGAATATCTCCTCGTACAGCCACCCTTTCCCGCCGGCGATGACCAGCTCGGGGAAATCCCCGCCGGCCTCCTCCCATGCCCGTTCGTACGCCCGCATCAGCCGCACGTAATTTTTGCGCGGTTCCAGCGTCCCCAGGCTGAGAACGTACGGCGCGCTCAGCCCAAAGCGCTCGATCAGCTCGGCATCCAGCGCCGGCTCGGGGGCCGGCGAGAAGCGCTCCTCCACCCCGCCGTACACCACCGCGATCTTCTCGGCCGGAACGCCCAGCAGTTGCACCAGATCCTCCCGCGTCGCCTGTGAATCGGCCAGGATGCGCGCCGCCCGCTTCAAGGAACGCGGCACCACCCGCATGAGATAGCGCCGCAGGTTCGGATGCGCGCACTCGGGAAAGCGCAGGAAAGAGAGGTCATGCACGGTGAGGATGCCGGGGGCACGGGTCGGCGGCAGGACGAAGTCGGTGGCATGAAAGAGGTCACAGCGGCCGGCCCACACCTCCGCCGGCAGGGGCGTGCCGGCCCGATGCCACAAGATGGTCAGGGCACGCTCCGGCACCGCGGTGTCCGCCAGCCGCACATGGGATGGCCAACCGGCCCGCTCGGGATGACCCGCCGGCACGGGGCCGGCCACGAAAAGGGTCACGCGGTGGTTTGCCATGAGCGGCACCGCGGCACGGATCAGGTGGCGGGTCAGCCGGCCGATGCCGGCGGCCTGGCGCACCGCCGGCGTGTAGTCAATGACAATGTGCACCTTACAGGCCCTTATAGGTCCAGATGCGGTTGATGCCGTAGTTCCAGAACAGCACGATAAGGATGGCGATGGCCTTGGCCACGTTATACCCCAGCCGGCCCAACCACGGCCCGAACACGTAATGGTCCAGGCTCAGGAACACCAGTTGATTGATGCCCAGCCCAATGAGGTTCACCAGGACGAACTGCGGCAGTTGGGTGCGGATGGGCCGCTGGCGGGATTCCGGAAACGTCCATAGGCGGTTCCAGGTGAAATTGCTCAGCACTGCCGCGCTGAACGAAAAGGTGTTGGCCAGCGCCTTGGACCACCCAAAGGTCAGTATCAGGAAGTTGAGCACGCTGAAATCCACCACCGCGCCCAGCGTGCCCACCAGCGCGAACTTGATGAAGCGCTCTAATTCCCGGGCGTTGCCGCGCGCCCGCTCCAGTGCGCCGGCAACGAAGGGGATTTTACACAGGGGCGTCTTTCCCAGAAAGCCCAACCCCCAATCCACCAGCCTCGACATGGACAGTGTCTCGTTCCTCATGCGCGGATGCCCTTGCCAATGGGATGATCAATCCGAGCCACAGGGCAATTTGCAGGTAAATGCCCTGGACATACAGGTTGTCGAACAGGTTGTGCACGCTGAGATGGGCGATGATGCCCAAGACACCCAGCGCCAGGCCGCGCCAGATGCCGGCGCTTCGCCGGCGGGCCTGCCAGGCCTGCCAGGCCGCGCCAATCCAGAACAGCACATAAGCCAGCGCGCCGAACAGCCCCGTCTCCGCCGCGATGTTCAAATAATAGTTATGCGCATGCCCCAGCGGCTCCGGCCAGCGCGGCAGGCGGTACGCGGGATACACCGGTTCGTAATTCCCGATGCCCACGCCCAGCCAGGGATGCTCGCTGAACATACGCTCCGCCGCCTGCCAGTGCGCCAGCCGTTCCACCACCGCCCAATTCGCCGGCGTCGGCACCACGTCGCTCACATCCCCCAGCGTGAAGTAATCGGTGAAATCTGTCACCCGCAGTACCAGAGACGCCGGCAGTGCCTGCCCGAGTTCCATCACGATGAAGACGCCGGCCAGCACCAGCACGGCCAGCATCGTCAGGAATGCCGCCCGCCGGCCGCGCAGGACCAGCACCGTCAGCACCGCCGCCGCGGCGCCGAACCACCCGCCCCGCGACCAACTCATCAGCACAGCCGGCCCCATGGTCAGCACGCCGGCGGCGCCCAGAAGCCACAGCGCGCGTTCCCCCCAGGATGCGCCGGCCCGCCACGGCCAGTAGCTGATGACCAGGGCCAGCGCCGCCGGCAGGATGATGCCCAGATAGCCGGCATACGGGTTAGGCTGGCGGAATGTCCCATAGGCGCGCATGAAGCGCCCGAACAGGATGAACCCCTCCGGCCCGACCCCACGCAGGAACTGATACCAGCCCAGCAGAGCGGCGGCAATACCGGCCGCAAGCGAGGCGCCCAGGACGACCTTCCGTTCGCCGGCGTTCGGCAGGGATGCGGCGCACAACATCACGGCGCCGAATTCCAGCCATTTGCTCAGCTCCTTGACGGCATAGCTCAGGGAAAGCGCTTGGGTGATGGAAACCAGCATGGCCGCCACCAACAGGCCGAACAGGGGCCACAGCCGGCTGGGCGCCATCCATACCCGCCGCCATGCCGCCATGTACATGCACCAGGCCGCAATGACGAACAGCGCGTAGAATTCTGCCAGCCCGACCGACGCCGGCCCCAGCGGCACCTCCCGCAGGGAGCCGAAGGGCACCAGCAGTGCCAGGAAGCCCAGCCCCAGCGCCGGCCGTATCAGGGTGATGCCGACAGCCAGCGCGCCCCCTACGATCAGGACACCCCACGATAGGGGGGCCAGTGCCAGCATGACAGCCAGGCCGGCCGCAGTTATCGCGCCGACGGCATCGCGCCACGACAGGCCGGCGGGTGAGGAATACCCCCCAATACCCAGCCGGCGCTTCCCACCCTGATTTGTCACCGACCCTCTTCCTTATGCTCACACCGTCTACCCGCTCAATATAGGCACGGCATGGGGATTTGTCAAAACACTGGCCTATCACGGCCCGATGATGCGCCAACCGCATCCCGATTTGTCAAACGCCCCCTCTTGTGGTTACATTATGCCAGTCCAGCCGGCGCGGTCCGGCGACACATCACCTTCAGGATGCCAGCATGCAGTCCGGCCTCATCTCTGTGATCATCGTCAACTGGAACAGCGGCCATCAACTGGCGCTCTGTCTGGAATCCCTGGCACAGCAAACCCATCGCCCTCTGGAGATCATCGTCGTGGATAATGCGTCGAGCGATGGCTCTTTGGCGCCGGCCCTTGCCGCCGGCCGCGTGCAGGTCATCCGCAACGACAACAACGCCGGCTTCTGCCGCGCCTTCAACCAGGGCTATGTCGTCAGCCAGGGCGAGTTCATTGTGTCCCTGAACCCGGACGTGTACCTGCTCCCCGACTTCCTGGCCCGGCTGGCGGAACGGCTGGGGGACAAGCCGGCCGCCGGCCTGGCCTGCGGCAAGCTCTGGCGCGGCGACAGCCCTTGGGCCGGCTGTACCCTTGATTCGACCGGACTGTTCCTCTCCCGCTCCCGCCGGCCCTACGACCGCGGTCAGGGCCAGGTTGACCGCGGTCAGTTCGACCGCGCCGAAGAGGTCTTCGGCGCCTGCGGCGCGGCCTGGATGGCGCGCCGCACCATGCTGGAGGATGTGCGCTGTCTTGACGAAGTGTTGGACGAGGACTTCTTCGCCTACTACGACGACGCCGACCTGGCCTGGCGAGCGCGTTCCCGCGGCTGGCAGTGCTGGTACGAGCCGCGCGCCGCCGGCTGGCATGGGCGCGGCGGCGGCGATACCCTGCGCAAGCCGTCACGCGCCCCGAAAATGGCGTTCGCCCAGCGCCATGCCGTCAAAAACCGCTACCTGATGATGCTGAAGAACGACACCCTCGCCGGCCTGCTCCCGGCCCTGCCGCGGATATTGGCGGAGGACGCCCTCCGCCTGGGCTACATGGCTCTGCGCCGGCCGGCCCTCCTGGGCGCGTACCTGGATGTCATCCGCCTCCTCCCCCGCATGCTGGAAAAGCGCAGGGAGATCCGGGGCCGGCGCCGGGTGCCTGACCGCTCCATATATCGGTGGTTCCGATGATGCGCGTCGCCGAGGTCTTCTACGAACCCATCCTCAGCGGGCAGGCGGTACATGTGCTCTCGCTCGCCCAGCATCTGGACCGCCGGCAGTGCGCCCTGCATGTCTGCTATCCTGCCGGCGATGAGCGCACCCGCCGGCGGCTGGCGGAACTGGGAGTAGCGGGGCATCCCTGGCCCATGGGCAAATGGCAGAACGCCGGCCCCTTCCTGGCCCTCCTGCGGCTGGTGCGTCAGGAGCACATCCAGATCGTCCATGTGCACAGCCAGTTCGCCGGCATCTGGGCGCGGCCGGCGGCGCGGCTGGCCGGCGCCGGCGTCGTCTACACCCCGCAGACCATCCGCATCCGCCAAACCGCGCTCCAGCCCATATATGAGGCGCTGGAGCGCGCCTGGCGCCGCATCACCGATATCACGATTGCCGTGTGCGAGGCAGACCGCCAATGGATGCTGGCCAAGGGTTGGGGAGAGCCGGCCTCGGTGGTCACCGTGTACAACGGCCTGGATTGGCAGGAGTGGGAACCGCGCCAGATGAGCAGGGAGAAAGCCCGGGAACAGCTGGGATGGCCGCAATCGGTGCCGGTCATACTGCAGGTCGGCCGGCTGGACGCCCAGAAGGCGCCACAGGATTTCGTGCGCATGATGCGCCACCTGCACGCCCAGCGTCCAGACGCCCGCGGCTTCCTGGCCGGCGACGGCCCTCTTCGCGCGGAAGTGGAAGCGATGGCCCGGCAGTACGGCCTGGAGCACGTCATCACCCTGCTCGGCCAGCGCCAGGACGTGCCGCTCCTGCTGGCCGCCGCCGATGTGGTGACGCTGACCTCCTATTGGGAGGGACTGCCATACAGCCTGCTGGAGGCCGGCGCCATGGCCCGGCCGGCCGTCGCCACCGCCGTCAACGGCGTGCCGGAGGTTGTCCAGCATGGGGTGACCGGCCTGCTGGCGCCGGCCGGCGAGCCGGCGGCCATGGCCCAGGCTGTGCTGAGGCTGCTGAACGACCCCGCCCGCGCCGGCGCTATGGGTCTGGCCGCCCAGCGGCGGGTGCGCGAGACCTTCGACGTCCGCCGCACCGCGGAGGGGGTGATGCGTGTGTACCAGCAGGTCCTACAGCGACGAGGGCTTTGACCCATGCCGTTCACAGTGACGGGTGACCCGGACGTGGAACAGCGCATCGCCGGCCACATGCGCCGCATCTGCCAGGCGGTCCTGGAAGCCGCCGACGGCATGGTGCGCAGTATCATCCTCACGGGAGGATTCGGCCGCGGCGAAGGGGGCGCCGCGCCGGACGAACACGGCCGGCTTCAGCCCGTCAACGATTACGATATCCTGGTGGTGTGCCGGCGCGATGACTGGCTCTCCTGGTGGCGACTACGCCGCCGGCTGAAAGCCCTTGAGCCGGCGCTGAGCCGGCACTGCGGCGTGCGGGTAGACCTGGCCTGCAAGACCCCTGGGATGCTGGCCCATGCTCCCCTGACGGTCGAATCGCATGAGATCGCCGTCGGCCATCAGGTCTTATGGGGCGATGGCTCGGTCATCGAGGCGATCCCCTGGCGAGACGCCGGCCTGCTCCCACCTTGGGAGGCAACCCGCTATCTTTTCAACCGCGGCGCCGCCCTGCTGTGGTCCCAGCTCATGCTGGACGACGAGCCGCTCACCGAGCCTGTGCGCCGCTTCGTTCATATCGCTGTACAGAAGGCCCGCTTGAGCTGGGGCGATGCGGTGCTCATCCTGCGCCGGCGGTACGACGCCATATACCGCCGGCGGCCGGCCCTGCTGGAGACATGTCCCCTGCCGGCGGAGCTGGAATTTATCCGGCCGGCGTATGCCCAGGCTGTGCAGGATAAGCTCATGCCGGCCTGTCCATTGTATGACAAGTCCGACCTGGCGCAACTGCTGGCGGAAACCCTTGCCCGCCACGAACGGGTCTGGCGCTGGGCGGAGACAGAACGCCGGACGGCACAGGGACAGGGCCAGGCCTTCTGGCTCTCCTTTTTCCAGCACGCCGCGCCCTTACTGCGCGATCCATCCGCCCGGCTCCCCCTCTCGACCCGTTTGTATCATTACATGGTGACACTGGCCCGCCTTCGCCCGCTGACGCCGGCCCTGTGGGGAGAACACCCGACGGAACATCTGGTGCGCGTCCTGCCGCTACTGCTGTTCCTGCCGGCGGAGCAGGTGCCCTGGCCGGCGGTTGCGCGCCGGCTGAGCTGTCTGGGCACAGACTGGAAACGCTCCCCGCGCCAGGCGTTGGGCCGGCGGTTCATCCGCGCCTGGCACCCAGGCCCTCCTTTTTGAGATGAGCATATGCGGCACACGGTGACTGTTGCGATCGCAATCGACGCGTTGAGCTGGCCGGCAGTGGAGAAAAGCGGCTTCCTGCGCGAGCTGTGCCCCTTCCGCAAGCCGCTGCGCACCATCCTCGGCTACAGCTCCGCCGCTATACCATCCATCCTGACCGGTCAGCTCCCCCAGGTGCATGGGCGTTGGTCGTACCTGTATTACGACCCCGCCCATTCGCCCTTCGCCTGGACGCGCTGGCTGAACCTGGCCGGCCCGCTCCTGCACAACCGGCTGGCCGACAACCCACTGCTCAAGCGCCTCATCGCGCGCTGGACCGCCCGCCGGCACGGCTTCGACGGCTACTTCCCGGTCTATGATTTTCCCCTGCGCTACCTGCACCTGATGGACCACTGCTCCAAGCGCTGGGACTTCCGCCCGGGCGCCTTCGACTGCCCTTCGCTGGTGGAAGTGCTGGACCAGCATGGGGTGCCGGCCCGCTTCCTCACGTACCCTATGCCGGAGGAAGAAATTTTTCAGCAGTGTGCCGGCGCCCTGCGCCCCGATGGGCCGCGTCTCCTTTTCCTGTACCTGGCCTCGGTGGACGCGCTGGGGCACGCCGGCGGCCCCGACTCGCCGGCCATCCTGGCGCGCCTGCAGTGGTACGAGCGCCGCATCGAGGAACTGCGCCGCGCTGCCGAGACCGCCGGCGTAGATATTCACCTGCTCGCCTTCTCCGACCACGGCATGGTGCCCGTGCGGGGGACGGTGGACCTCCGCCGGCGGGTCGAAGCCCTGGGTTTGCGCTTCGGCGTGGATTATGTCGCGGTCTATGATTCCACCATGGCGCGCTTCTGGTAT
>JACIWP010000052.1 GCA_014360855.1 Anaerolineae bacterium | reverse complement strand
CAGAACAGTGATGGGTGTGAAGACCCGCCCGGCGGTGATAAGCAAGCGCTTCATATCCCTATCCCTCCCATCCATCACTATGCGGTCCTCTATGGTTACATTATACAACGACATAGCATAGAAGGAGACCCCAATATGGGCATCGTGGAACAACTGCGCGGCAGGGATTTGCTCTGCACACAGGATTGGAGCATGGAGGAAATCGAAACGGTGCTGGCGCTGGCCGGCCGCATGAAGCGGGACCGCTTCGCGCCGGCGTTCACCTCCCTGCTCAAACACCGCACCTTTTTCATGCTGTTCTACAGCCCATCCCTGCGCACCCGCCAGAGCTTCGAATGTGCCGCCACCGAGCTGGGCGGCCATGCCCAGTACCTGGAGCCGCGCATGATGCGGCTCAAATCGGGCGGAAGCGCCGGCGAAACCATCGAGGATGCCGCCCAGGTCATGAGCCGCTATGCCTGCGGGTTGGGCATCCGCATCCTGGAGGACCAGATCAGCACATACGGCGAGGGAGCCGCTCTCATCCGCGAGTACGCCCGCTGGGCAAGCGTACCCGTGATCTCTATGGCGGACGACCGGTTCCACCCCTGCCAGGGGCTGGCCGATATCATGGGCTTGCGCGAGCATCTCGGCGATCTGCGCGGCCGGAAACTGCTCATCACCTGGGCCAGCGGGGCGCTGGCGCGCTCCTGGTGCTCGGTGCAGGAAACGCTCCTGCTGGCCTCCCGCATGGGGATGCACATCACCCTGGCCTACCCCGAGGGCTACGACCTGGACCCGGAGGTCATCGCCTGGGCGGAGGACAACTGTCTCGCTTCCGCCGGCTCCCTCGACATCATCCACGACCCCTATGCCGGCTATACCGGGGCGCACATCGTCTATTCCCGCAACTGGATGAGCCCGCAGGCATACGAGGCCGGCCAGTTCCAGAAACAACGGGAGATAGAGCGTTCACTGGCCCTCTCAGAATGGATTTGCGATGCCCCTCGCATGGCCCGCACCGACAACGCCCTGTTCATCCATCCCATGCCGGTGGACCGCGGCCATGAGGTCACGGATGAGGTCGCCAGCGGACCGCGCGCTATCATCTATGATATCGCGGAAAACCGCCTCCATGTCCAGAAAGCCGTTATGGCGCTCACCATGGCGGAACTGCCGGCCCGCGCATACCCATCATCCAGACAACGTGCGCTGGGCAATTTGCCAAGCCGTCCGTTTTGATATATGATTTAGACAATCTGATACATCAAACGTACAGGGCAGTATACCAACCTGTCCTGGCACCTTTTTCAATGTTCCTGTATACTGTACCGGTCGAGAGAAGCATGACGCCACCACAGGAGACAGCGCGATGAACCTCGAGGACTTCGCCGAACGTGTCCGCCCTCTCAAAGCCGAAGGAGCCTATGCGGTGCTGGCCCGCGCCAAAGCGCTGGAAGCACAGGGACGCAGTATCATTCATCTCGAAATCGGCCAGCCGGACTTCCCTACCCCGGAGCACATCGCCGAAGCCGGCATCCAGGCCATTCGGGCCGGCAGGACCCGCTACACCCCGCCGGCCGGCACTGCAGACCTGCGCGCCACCATCGCCGAGGTCGCCGGCAAATGGCGCGGCATGACCTTCTCCCCGGAGGAGGTCATTGTGGGACCAGGCGCCAAGCCGGCGATCTACTTCGCCGCCCTCGCCCTGGTCGAACCCGGCGAGGAGGTCATCATCCCTGACCCCGGCTTCCCCTCCTACTCCGCCATCGTGCGCCTGGCCGGCGGCGTGCCAGTGCCCGTCCGCCTCGACCCCGATGAGCTGTACAACTTCGACATGCAGGACTTCCGCCAAAAGATCAGCCACCGCACCAAACTGGTCATCATGAACTCCCCCTCTAACCCGACCGGCGGCGTCACGCCCCTGCATGTGCTGGAGCAGATCGCCGCGGAGGTACAGCGGGTGGGCGCCTGGGTCATCTCCGATGAGATTTACTGCCAGCTCGTGTATGAAGGGGATGCGCCGTCCATCGCCGCCCTACCGGGCATGCGGGAGCGCACCATCATCGTGGACGGTTTCTCCAAGACCTACTCCATGACCGGGTGGCGCCTGGGCTTTGGCATTATGCCGCCGGCCCTGGCCGAGCGCGTCGGACTGCTGGCCACGCACACCATCGGGTGCACCGCCGATTTCACCCAGGCCGCCGGCGTGGCCGCCCTGCGAGGGGATTTCTCCACCGTCGAGGTGATGCGCGAGTCCTTCCGCCAGCGGCGTGACCTCACTGTGGCGGCGCTCAATACCCTGCCGGGCGTGCGCTGTGCCATGCCCAAAGGCGCGTTTTATGTCTTCCCCGATGTGCGGAGTTACGGCCGCTCGTCGCGCGAGCTTGCCGATTATCTGCTCGAGGAAGCCGGCGTCGCCCTGCTGGCCGGCTCCGATTTCGGCCCCGGCGGCGAGGGTTTCCTGCGTATCTCGTACGCCACCGCCTGGGAGCAGATCCGCGAGGGCATCGAACGCATGCGTCAGGCATTGGCCCGATTGTAAGTACAGCGTTGAATCAGGTAATTGGGAAAGGGGGCAAAAATGTGCGCGCAAAAGTTGAATGGTAATGAGCTGGCCGTTCGATTCATCACGTCCCTTTCATGGGACCAGATTCCCGAAGCCGCCCAGCGCAAGGCCCGCATGGCACTGCTGGATGTGTTGGGCGCCACCATGGCCGGCACCCTGACCGCCGTCGCCGACATTACCGCCGGCTTTGCGGCAGATGTGTGGCCGGGTACCGAAGCGACCATCCTGTGGCGCGGCCGGCGCGCCTCCGCCATCGGCGCCGCCTTCGCCAACGGCTACGCCGCCAACGCGATCGACATCGATGACTGCGGCTGGTACACCAAGGGGCACCCCGGGGTGCAGGTCTTTCCCACCTCCCTGGCCCTGTGCGAGGCGCGCAACCTCAGCGGCGCGGACCTGCTCACTGGCATGGTCATTGGCTACGAGATCGCGCATCGCGCCGCCCGCATCTGGCACGCCACCCACGAAATATACCAGGCCTGCGGTTCCTGGGGTTCGGTGGCCTGTGCCGCCATCGCCGGCCACCTGCTTCGCCTGACCCCCGCCCAGGTCCACCATGCCCTGGGCATCGCTGAATACCATGCCCCCAACCTGCCCATGATGCGCGACATTGACCATCCCACCATGGTGAAGCACGGCATCGGCTGGGGCACCATGACCGGCATCACCGCCGCCCTGCTGGCCCGCCGAGGCTTTACCGGCATCCCAAGCCTCTTCGGCTTCGAGGAATACTACGATTGGGTGGCCGACCTGGGCGAGAATTACATCATGACAGAGGGCATCGGCTTCAAAATCTACGCCTCCTGTGCCTGGAGCCATCCGCCCATCAACGTCACCAAGCGCCTCATGGAAGAACATCACATCACCGTGGACGACATCGCCCGCATCAAGATCGTCGGCCCACATGAGACCGTTCGCCTGGGCAACAAGCTTCCTACCACTACGGAAGAGGCGCAGTTCAACACCGCCTGGCCGCTGGCCGTCTATCTCCTGGACGGCGAGCTGGGGCCGCGCCAGATCCTGGAATACCGTCTCCAGGACCCGAAGGTGCGCGAATTGGCCTCGCGCATTGAGCTGGAGGAATCGCCCGAACTCAGCGAACTGCACAACCTTGGCATGGCCGGCGACCCCAAGGGCGGCTTCTTCGCCATCGCCGAAATCACCCTCAAAGACGGCCGCGTCCTGCGCTCCGCGCCGGCAGACGCCGGCGTCAAGTACGCCGGCTGGACCGAGGAAGAGGTCGAACGCAAATTCCGCTGGCTCCTTAAGGATATCGTCGAACCCGAGCGCATTGACCGCCTGGTCGACCTCGTCTGGCACTTCGAGTCGGCACCCGATGTTCACGAGCTGGTCCGCCTGGCCACGATACATCAGGTGCCGGCCTGGATGCATGCGTAACTCACCTAATCGTGCAAGGAGGAATTCCCATGCCCAAGAAAAAATCGATCCTCGACTTCTACGAAATGAAGAAGCGCGGCGAGAAAGTGGTCTGGATCACCGCCTATGACGCGCCCACCGCCGCCTGCGCCGAGGCCGCCGGCGTGGACATGCTGTTGGTCGGCGACTCGCTCGGTATGTGCGTCTACGGCTACCCGAGCACCATCCCGGTGACCATGGAAATGTGCATCCGCCATACCGAGGCGGTGCGCCGTGCGGCGCCCAACACCTTTGTCATCGGGGACATGCCGTTCATGTCCTATCAGACCACCACGGCGGACGCGGTCTATAACGCCGGCCGCTTCCTCAAGGAAGCCGGTGCAGACGCCATCAAGCTCGAGGGCGGCGTGCGCGTGGCGGATAAGATCAAGGCCATCGTCGAGGCCGGCATCGTTGTCTTCGGCCACATCGGCCTGACGCCGCAGTCCTCCGGCCAGCTCGGCGGGTTCAAGGCCCAGGGGCGCACCCTGGAGACCGCCAAGCTCATGCTGCAGGACGCCTTGGCCGTCCAGGAAGCCGGCGCGCATGCCCTGCTGGTCGAGGCCGTAGCCCCTGAGGTGACCAAGCTCATCCATGAGCGCCTCCGTATCCCAGTGTACGGCATCGGCGCCGGCCCCCACTGCGACGGCCAGCTTCTGATCGTCTCCGACCTGCTGGGCATCTTTGAGGCCTTCACTCCCAAGTTCGTCAAGAAGTACGCCAACCTGGCCGAGGAGATGAAAAAGGCCTTTGCCCAGTACGCCGAAGAGGTGCGCAACGGCACCTTCCCCGGCCCGGAGCACGTCTACCCCATGCTCCCCGGCGAGGCGGAAAAGCTCAGCGAGCTGTAATACCCCACCAGCATAACCATAGAGGGGCGGTATCACTGCCGCCCCTTTTTATTTCGGCCCATCGAATTGCCACCCAAGGCGGAACGGGTATAATGGATGATATCGCCTGGCCGGCGCATATTTCGTCATTATTGACTGCCTGAACCGCATATCCTGCCAAAGGAGGCAACTTCCATGCGCGCGGTAGATATCATCGCCAAGAAACGAGATGGGCTGGAACTCTCCTCAGAGGAAATCCACTGGTTTATCCAGAGTTATGTCAAAGAAGAGATCCCCGACTATCAGACCGCCGCGCTCCTGATGGCCATCTATCTGCGCGGCATGAACACCCAGGAGACCATCGCCCTGACCATGGCCATGGCACGCTCGGGCGAGATGCTCTCCTTCAAAGATATCCTCCCCTTCACCGTGGACAAGCATTCCACCGGCGGCGTCGGCGACAAGACGACGCTGGCGCTGGCGCCGGCCATCTCCGCCCTCGGCCTGCCGGTCGCCAAAATGTCCGGCCGCGCCCTCGGCCATACCGGCGGTACCCTGGATAAACTGGAATCCATCCCCGGCTTCCGCTCCGACCTGACGCCGGAGGAGTTCCGCCGGCAGGCGCGCGAGATTGGCCTCGTCGTCGCCAGCCAGACCGCGCAGCTCGCGCCGGCCGACGGAAAGCTCTATGCCCTGCGCGATGCTACCGCAACGGTCGGCAGTCTCCCGCTCATTGCCAGTTCCATCATGAGCAAGAAGCTCGCCGGCGGCGCCGACGCCATCCTGCTGGACGTCAAGGTCGGCCACGGCTCCTTCATGAAAACCCTCGCGGAAGCGGTCACCCTGGCCGAGCTGATGGTGGACATCGGCAGGAGCCAGGGCCGGCGCATGGCCGCAGTGCTGACGGATATGCACCAGCCGCTGGGCAGGGCGGTGGGAAATGCGCTCGAACTGCGCGAGGCGCTGGAGACCCTCCACGGCGCCGGCCCGGAGGATTTCCGCACCCTGGTCATCACCCTGGCCGGCCACATGCTGACGCTGGCCGGCATCACCTCCGCCGTCGAAGAAGGCCAGGAGAGGGCCGCACAAGTGTTGGCCAACGGCGCGGCCCTGCGGAAGTTCCGCCAATTCATCATGGCCCAGGGCGGAGATCCGGCCTATGTAGACGAGCCAGACCGCCTGCCCAAAGCGCGGTATATCGAGACCGTCCCTGCGCCGCGCGATGGCTATATCGCGGAGCTGAATGCCATGGAAGTGGGGCTGACCTCTGCCCTGCTGGGCGCCGGCCGCGCCAAAAAGGGCGACCCGGTGGACCATGCCGTGGGCATCATCCTGCACGCCAAAATCGGCGACCGGGTGACAGCCGGCGCTCCCCTATTCACCATCCACGCCTCCCACCCAGAACATATCGCCATGGCGCGAGAGCGCATGCTGGCGGCTTATGCATGGTCGGACAAGCCGGTCACGCCGCCGCCGCTGATCTATCGTTCCATCATGTAACGCAGGGCGGGGCGTCCCCCGAACGCCCCGCCCTTGTCCCATCACCAATCGGTGACCCGCCGGCGTTCCTCCACCACGCGTTGGTACACGCCGATGGTCAAGCCGGCGATGCGCGGCCAGTTGTACTCTTCCAACACCTTGCGGTAGGCGTTCTCCACCCGCAGGCGCGTCCATTCCGGGTGCTGAAGGGTGTGGAGAATGCCCCAGGCCACCGAGTTCGGATCACCGGGATAAACGGTAATGCCCGTCTCGGCGTGCTGGACCACCTCTTTCAATCCCCCCACTTCCGAGACCACCACCGGGCATTTGGCCGCCATGGCCTCCAGGGCGACGATGCCGAAAGGTTCGTACAGGCTGGGGAAGACCGCACAGTCCGCCACCTTGAACAGGCGGTTGCGGTCCTCATCCGAGATGCGGCCGGTGAAGAGCACCTTGGGCCCAACCCCCAGCTCCCAAGCGAGTCTCTGCACAGTTTCCAGGTGAGGGCCGGTGCCGGCGATGACGAACTTGGCCTGTGGAAAATCCTTCAGTACCAGCGGCACGGCGCGCACCAGCGTCTCCACCCCCTTCTCAAACACGATCCGCCCCACGTAAAAGACGATCTTCTCCTCCGGCAGGGCGTACATGGCGCGGAAGGCGGACAGGTCAACCCCCTCCCACTGCTGGAATGGGGTTGGATCCACGCCGTTGGGAATCACGTCAATCTTATCCGCCGGCGTCCCGAAGTAACCGCGCACCTCCTCCGCCATGTACTGGCTACAGCAAATGACGCGCCAGGCCTCATAGGTCAGCCACCATTCCACATCATTGATGGCCCTCGACTGCTCGCCGTGCAGTTCCCCGCGCCCCCGGCCCCGCTCGGTGGCGTGAATGGTTGCCACCAGCGGCGTATGATAGACGCGCTTCAGGGCGCAGGCAGAGAAGGCCACTAGCCAATCGTGGGCATGGATGATGTCAAAGCCTCCCAGCTCCGACCACAGCCGGCTGGCGCGCTCCTCCAACAGGAGGTTGGTCTGCCAGGCATAGGTATAAAAGTTGGCCTCCGATTGGGGCGCCGGCTCCACCCGATGCACCACCGCCGGCCCGATGTGCTCCTGCGGTTCCCCGCCGGCCAGACGCGGCGTCACCAGATGTACCTCCAGCCCCAGGCCGGCCTGCGCCGGCAACAGTTCTGCCACGTGCTTGCCCAGCCCCCCAATCACGTGGGGCGGATATTCCCAGGAAAGCATCAGCACACGCATAGTAATCCCCCTTATGGAAGCTCGCTCAGCGGCACCCAGTCCACCCCTGCGCCGGCGCACCAATCTATACCCAACGCTCCCTCTCCCTCTGCCAGGGCTTCCAGCGCCCAACGAATCTTGTCGCGCGTGAGCGCCGGCCCGGCTGTGTCCATCGCCTGGAAAAGCAGTCGCGCCGCGCGGTACGCCTGCACTGCCGGCGCCAGCAGTACCTGCCCCGTCTCGCGCAGATACTGTTGGGCAAACTGCCGGTATCCTTCCCCCTGACAGACATACTGCCACACATATACCGCCGGCCGACGCTCTGGCGGCAGTAATCTGCCCAATAAAGGCGCATACGGCCCGTACAGCACCAGCACCTGCGCGTACCGCTCGTCTGTCAGCACGGTATCGTCCTGGAAATCCTCCTGGCCGAGCACAGCGATCAGCGAACCGCCGGCCGGCGGAGAAGCCCTCCCCGCGCCCTCCACGACCTGCAGTCCCTGTCCGGCAAAGGTCTCCCGCACCTTCTCGCGCAGTTCCTCATCCTCGATGCGCACCTCGAAGGCGGCATCGGACGCACTGCCAAACCGCATCTGTGCCGCCTGGGCAAAGGCAGAGAGGGAAGGAGCGAGGACGAGGGCGCCGGACGGCGTCCCTTGGGCACAAGGGGTTGTACGTATCGCTGGTATGCCGGCGTTGTCGGCCGTGGACAGGGCGGATGAGGATGTTGCCGGCGACCATGGCCCAATGACGCCCATCACCGCCGGATCCAACGCCAGCTTCTCCATCTGCAGGGCGGACATGCACGGCTCCAGTTCATCATTGAGGGCCACCAGCTCGATAGGGCGGCCGGCAATGCCGCCGGCGGCATTTTTCTCCCGGATAGCCATCTGCACCGCCGCCAAGACCGCATACCCCAGCTCCCGGCCGGCCCCCTCAAAGGGCGCCACCAGCCCGATTTTCACCGCATCCGTCGAGGTCACCGGCCGGCACCCGCCCACCATCGCACTGCTGAGCATCAGCAGGATGAGCAGTAGAGCAGGAACGCATACTGGCCGGCGCTTACCGCTGGTACAGCTCCTGGTTGCGCAGATGTTCCTCATAGGTGCTGGCAAAGGCGTGCGTGCCATCCCCTTTCGAATAGAAGAACAGGTAATCGGTCGGCGCGGGGTTCAGCACTGCATCAATGGACGCCAGACCAGGGTTGCAGATGGGGCCAGGCGGCAGGCCGGGATGCAGATAGGTGTTGTAAATGGATTCGGTGCCGGTCAGCGCCTCCATCGGCAGTGGGGTCAGCCACCACTGACCGGTCTGCGGCTGATACCCCAGCGCGTACTGCACGGTGGGGTCAGCCTGCAAATACATGCCTTTCGCCAGGCGGTTGAGATAGACGCTGGCGATGATGGGGCGCTCCTCCTCCACCACGGTCTCGCGCTCCACGATGGAGGCAAGGGTGACCACCTGGTGGATGGTCATGCCGGCGGCTTGGGCCTGCGCCCTGCGGGCCGGGTCGAAGCGCTCGTCGAAATTCGCCACCATCCGCTCCACAATCTGCTCCGCCGTGGAGTTGAGCGCCAGGCGGTACGTGTCGGGGAAGAGATAGCCCTCCAGGGAGGCGCCGGCAGGGCGGTCTGCCAGCGAAGCATAGGGCAACCGCATCGTGCGCACCGCATTCATGAAGGCGGCGGCGGTCGTCAACCCTTCTTTCTCCAGCATCTCGGCGATCTGCTCGGCGCGCCAACCCTCAATCACCCGTACCACCACCTCGTTGACGCGCGCATGCTGGAGCGCTTTGGCAATCTGTTCCATAGTCATGTTCTTGGCAAGCTGGTAATCGCCGGCCTCCAGCCCCACATCGAGGCCGTAGAAGCGCATATAGCGTCGGAACAGCTCCGCGTCCGTGATCAGCCCTTCTTGGGCCAGCCGCCCCGCTACCTCTGCGGCGCTTTCCCCAGGCAGTACAGTAAACTCTATCGGTGTGGGATCATCGCCCGCCGGCTTTTGGAGGTCCGCCGCCCGCAGTTTTAGATAGAGACCCAGGACAAGCTCCTCCGGCGATGCGAGGTTAATCTGCCGCTCCGTCTCCTGGCCGGCTTCCGCCACCGGCGCCGGCGGCGGACGCAACTGCCCCATGATAAATTCGGCACCGATCAGCGCGACAATCACCAACGCCGCAATCGTGACGAGGAAAAAGAGCACCCGTGCGATCGAACGGATGATGTCCAATGTCCTGCTCCCATCAATGCTGGATTACTCTTCTGACGATGTAGCCGAGTGGGTCTGCCGGCGCTGTACATCCAAGTAAGACTGCAGGATCACTGCCGCGGCGACGTCATCATGATGGCGCCGCCGGCGGGAAGGCTTCCCCCGCTCCGCCAGCAGGTCTCGCGCCTCTACGCTGCTCAGGCTCTCATCCCACAGGATGACGGGGCGCTCCCCGATAAGCTCCTGGAGGAGGGATGCAAACCGACGCGTCCTGCGTGCCTGAAACCCCTCGGAGCCGTCCGCGTTGAGGGGCAGTCCGACCACCACAGCCTCTGCGTCCCACTCCTGCACCAGACGGGCGATGTGCTCCGCCGCCTGCTGATCCGAACGGCGCTCAACGATGCCGGCAGTGCGGGCAATCAGCCCCGTCGGGTCGCTGACCGCAAGGCCCATCCGGCGCTCGCCGAAATCCACCCCGAGGACGCGGCTCATTCCAGCTCCGTCACCACCACGAACGCGATGCGGAAGGGCAAATAGGGCATATGCCCGAACCATGCCGGCCGCACCTCAATCTCCGGCGGCCGGCGCAGTAGCAGACGATCTGCCACCAGCGCCTGGGCCTCCGCCACCGGCATCCCCTGCACCAGCTCCCGCAGGCCGCGCGTTTCCACGCGTGCTACAGCGATACCGGAGGCGGTCATGATAAAGCTCACCCGGCGCTCCTCGTCTATCTGCACCACCGGTCCCCGCTCGAAGGACAGCCCCTGGGCGGCGAGATAATACCGCGAGGGCACCACGCGCTGTAAGGCATCCAGCGCCACGGCATTGGCGTCCTGGCCGGCGATGACCACACCGTTGGCCGCCGCTTTCAGCTCCAGGGTCAGGGCGTCGGCCGGCTCATCCACAAATTTATCATACACTTCGCTGATCACAAATACCTGCACGGTCTCCGGCGGGATGAACTCCTGCGCATCCAACTGCTCCTGCATGCGCGCCAGCGCCTCCTGGCGCAGTCGCTGGAGGAGCAGGTCCTTCAGCCTTTGCTTATCGGCCTGGGTGACCACTCCCACCTGCTTGACATCGCCGCCGGAAGTCGCCCGCTCATTCACCACCGCCACCCGCAGGGCCAGCGCGCCCTCGACCGTGGTGATGAGGTACGGCGCGACATTGCCGCTGGGCCCGGGCAGTTCGGCGATGATGTCGGCCTCCATGCGGCTTCCGCGCCCGGGCGGCACCGTCACGTCATCCATCGTGGTGAAACGCACGTTGGTGCCGGTAGAGGTCCTCACCACTGTGCCGGCGGGTATCTTCACCTCCTCGTCCGTCTTATTGACGAAGACCACCCGGCCGGTCGCCCGGTTATGGGGCGCGTCCCGCTTCTCGGTCGTGGGGATGGTGGCAGTGCCCTCCACCCGCACCTCCACTACCCGCGCGGGGATGATGCGGCGGGTGAAATCCACCTCGTAGGCGTTCAAGTCCGCCGTAATCGTGACGCTGGTCTCCACACGCTGCGTCGCCGGCACCACGGTCACTGTCGCCTCGGGCACCAGAAGCAGAAGCATATACCCCAGACCCGCCGCCAGAGCGATAAGGAACAGCGCGGCCGCGATCTGGGTGGGGAGACTGCGCTTCGGCCGTACCGAATAGACGCGGTACTGCTCCGCCGGCGACTTTTTGCGCCGGCCGCGGGCCGTCTCGACCGTTTCCACCACCTGCGGCTTCAGGGCATCGCGCACGACAGCCCGGCGCGGGGTGCCGTGGCGGCGCTGGAGCCGGCGCAGTGCGGCCATGCCGGCGCGCGGACTGCCGTAGATGCGCAGGCCGACCTCGCGTCCCAGCCGGCGGGTCAGGCCATCTTTGGCCACTACGATCACATCGAGCTGGAGCGCATCCGCCCGCCGCTTCAGCAGGCGCAGGTCCACCTCGCTGGCAAGCAAAGGCTCACTGCCCGGCACTACAATAAGGGCATGCAGGCCTTCCACCCGCTCCAGCCGCTGGAGCAGTGTTCCGATATCATCAGAGCGATCCAGGTAGATAATCTCATCCGGGCCATCAAAGGCCCCCTTCCCTGTCCCGCCCGGCACCCTTTCGCTCCTACTCATCGCTCAATGTCCAAATATCAAGATGTTCGGCGCGACACACTACCATGGTGGCCTTCTGCAGCAGAGCGGCCAGCCGGCTTTCCTCCGCCTGCCGGGCAAAGGCCACTGCCATGGCGTACCCACTGCACGCCAGCGCATCCATCTCGCCGGCCAGGCGCAGGTTCCGCAAAGCACTGGGCTCGGCCAGCCGTACCTGCGGGTAGCCCTCAAAGGAAAGGCGTGCATCGCTCAGCGCGGCGCGCACCGCTTCCACCGCGCCGGACAGCCGCGCGCCGCCGCCCCACAGCCAGAAATGGCCGGGCAGGGAACCGTTGGCCGGCAGGTCCAACAGGCCTTCTATCAGCCGGTCTTTCCAGTGCTCCCAGGGCGAACGCAGAACTTCCCGAATGCCTTCGCGATGATCCGGGGAAAGCCGGCCCTCCCCGTACCAGCACTTCAGCCGCTCCGCGCGCTCCCCGTCCAAATGATAAGCGCGCTGAATGGCCTGGGTAAAGTCCTGGCCCCCGCAAGGAATAGAGCTCCACCCCTGCACCATCCCTTGGCGCCAGGCCACCAGCACAGTACGCCGGCCGCCAATATCAATCCCCACGCCGTCGAGCGAGAGCGCCGGCCCCAAGGCATTCACCACGGCCTGCGCCGGCACCATGAAACCGCTCACCGCGAGCTGAAGCGCATCTGCCAGCCGGCTCAGCGCCCGAAGCAGTGTGCTCGAGACAGCGACATTCAGCAGAGATAGGGTGATCATCTCACCGCGCAGTCCCCGGGGATCATCCGCAGGATGCCCATCTACCGCCACCTGTACCTGCGTGCCCGAGGCCAGAATGACGGCATCGGAGAAGGGCAGGCCGCCGCGCCGCAGTTCCTCCAGCGCTGTGCGCTGGCCAATATAGAGGATTCGCTCCAGCTCGGCATCATCCAGCGGCTGAGAGGGATCCCGCCGGCGGTACGTCACCTCGGACGAGCGGGCTACCACGGTAGAAGCCGGCACCCCGATAACCACCTCGTCGGGGACCAGCCGGCGGCCGCTCAGCACAGCGCTGTTGTCCTCCGCCTGGGTCAGGGCGCGATCGCACAGCTCCGCCATACTGCCTGGCGCCTGCTCCAGCACGCCGTAGGACATCACGCACTGCCCCAGCACCTCCACCACCGGGCCACTGCGCCGGCAGACCAGCGCTTTCAGATGGGTGGTCCCCAGGTCTAATACGCTGAACGCCTCAGGATAGCCGGCAGAGCGCCGGCGCGGCGCTGTCCCCGCCCGGGATCGCGCCCGGCGAACCTCCAGAGCGGGGACAAGCTGTTCCAGGCGAAATGTCTGCCAGGGAAAACGCCGCCTGCGGCTCTTCATGCGAGGCTATCTTTCACTCAGGGCATGCTCCACCCAGGAGTAGACCGATTCCAGCGCCTCCGGCAGGCGGGAGGGGTCGCTTCCGCCGGCCTGCGCCAAGGTTGGACGACCGCCGCCGCCCCCGCGCACATGCCGCGCCACCGACTTCACCAGCTCGCCGGCGTGAAAGCCCCGCTCCACCAGGTCCGGCGTGATCGCCGCCACCAGGTTCGGCCGGTTGTTGATCACCGCGCCCAGCACCACCACCGCCGATCCCAACCGATCCCTCAGCCAGTCGGTCATCTCCCGCAGGGTTTCCATCTGAGAGGCCGATTTCACCTCCGCTGAGACCACGCGGATGCCGTGAATCTCACGCACCTGCCGCACCAGCGCGTCCACTTCTTCTTTGGCCAGCTCGCGGCGCAGGTTCTCGATCTCCTTGACGAGCCGATGATTCTCTTCCATCAGCTCGAGCACCTTGCGGTCAATCTCCTCGGGAAGGCATCCGAGGTATGCCGCCGCATCGTCGAGGATGGACATCCGCTTCCAGGCAAGCTGATATGCAGCGCGCCCGGTTACAGCCTCGATGCGGCGCTTGCCGGCCCCAATGCTTTCCTCCGAGACGATATGGAAAA
>JACIWP010000051.1 GCA_014360855.1 Anaerolineae bacterium | reverse complement strand
GTCACGGAGACAAGGGACATGGGGCAGGCATGGGAGATGCGCCGGCTGAATGGGTCAGCAAGGCGAGCATCGGGGGCCAGAGGTCAGGGACTGGGAAGCCGGCCCAAGGATACCGGAGCGCATCCTTCCCCGTCTTGGGCATGCTTCCCAATTCCTGTCCCTTCTGGCCACCGCGCCATGCCCTGCTCGGCATGTCCATTGTCGTTACTGCCAATGATACTGTATCACAAAATCCCTAATAATGAAAATGCGGACCCCTCAGCCCCACGTCTTCGGGCATCACAGGCGTCCGCCAGATAGACATCGTATCGGAAAAGAGCCTTCGCGAAGCGGTGTTATTTGCGCAGGCCCAGCCGATTGATCAGGGTCTTATAGCGCTCCGCATCCGTGCGGCTGAGGTAGGCGAGCAGTCGCCGGCGCTGGCCTACCATCTTCAGCAGGCCGCGGCGCGAATGCTCGTCGTGCTTGTGTACCTTGAGATGCTCCGTCAGCTCATTAATGCGCTTGGTGAGCAGAGCAATCTGCACTTCGGGCGAACCTGTATCGTTAGGATGGACGCGAAACTCCTGAATGATGGCGTCCTTTTCCGCCTTTGTGAGCGACACCGAAATCCTCCTTTTCCGCATCAGTCTGGCACGTTCTGTCCTATGTACGGGCATCATTATAGCATAAAACATACGTGCCAGCAAATTTTGAAGGTAAAGGGTATCGCAAAAGCATAGTCGGCAAATCCGGTTCGGAAGCCCTATCACCCAGGGGGCCTGGGGGTCCTTATCCCACCACAACAGGGCCGGCGCCGGCTGTACCGCGCTCGCTGGCTCCGGCTCCAGCACACCGCATCTCACGGCCCTTTTCACACCCTCTCAAAAACGTGTTTGCCGCCCATCGCGATTTTATGCTATAATTGATATTGCGCTACGTAAAGCGAAGCAATATTACAATGATTCAACTAACGTCTTGAATCGGAACAGGGGTATCATGAGCCCTTCCACGCAGAGCGAACTGGAGCGGCACAGCAGGGAGCTGGCCCTGCTCTATGAGATTATCCGTTCGACCAACTACCATCTTCCCCTCCAGGATATTCTCACCAAAGCGGTCCAGACGCTGGTCGCCGGCATGGAGGTGCAGGCCGGCGCCATTTATCTGCGCGCCGGCGATGAGATGCTGCTCAGCGCTGTCGAAGGACTGCCGCGCCCCCTCCAGCGCCAGATGGAGCGCTTCGATCACGAGCAGGCACGCCGCCTGCTGGAGCTTCAGCTCGTTGATGCCCATCAGCTTGCCGGCACCTTCCCCTTCTGCGCCGGCGCCGTTGAGGCCGGCCTGCCCGCCTGGTTGGTGGTCAACCTGCATACGCGTGAGGTGCAGGCCGGCCTGCTGATGCTGGCGGCCGGCGAGCCGGCGCGCTTCGACGCGCGCGACGTGGATCTGGTGAGCCGCATCGCGGACTACCTGGCCATCGCCATCGAGAACGCCGTCCTGTTCGAGGAAATGCGGCGCTCCCTGCGGCGCCAGCAGGCGCTCAACTGGGCCAGCCAGACCATCAATGCTTCCCTGGAGCCGGAGCGCGTCTTCACCGCCATTGCCCACGTAGCGCGTGAGCTGGCCGGCGCCGACGCGGCCGCGGTGTTTGAAAGCGATGACGCATCCTACCACCTGACCCTGCTGGCCGAAAGCGGCTTTTCGCCCTCCTTTCGCCAATCGTTCATCGCTCTGCTGGCCGCCGGCCGCCTCCCCGACGCGATGCTGGAAGCCCTGGCGGCATCGGAGGCCGCCCCCCTGCCCCGTCTGGATAAGGAGCCGGCAGGCCC
The DNA here is from genome assembly GCA_014360855.1 of Anaerolineae bacterium. Taxonomy (NCBI): domain Bacteria; kingdom Bacillati; phylum Chloroflexota; class Anaerolineae; species Anaerolineae bacterium. The sequence goes on along the minus strand of JACIWP010000051.1, from coordinate 12,048 downwards.
CCTGGTCCACCTCTCCCTTGCCGAGGGCTATCAGGCCTTTCTGACCGTTCCGCTCCTTCAAGAAGGGAGAAAGCAGGGCGCGGTGGCCCTGTGGTGGCGCGAACCCCAGCGCTTCACCATGGACCTGGTCACCGCACTGATCACCCTGGCCAACCAGTCCATCAGCGCCATTCAGAATGCCCGCCTGAGTTCCTTTAATGAGCGCATTATCCGCTCCATGAATGAGGGTATCCTGATAGAGGATGCGGAAGGGTATATCACCTTCGCCAACCCGCGCATGGCGGAGATGCTGGGTTACCGCTCTCCCGAAGAACTCATCGGACAACGCATCCTCTCCTGGATCGACACGCGCGATCGCTTCGTGGCGCGGCTACAGCATGACGCGGTGCTGGCCGGCGAACGCCGGCGCTATGAGGCCACCTTTCAGACCAAGGACGGCGGAACCCTGCCCGTGCTGGCCAGCAGTATCCCCCTGCTCCAGCGGCCCGGCCATCCCCCCGAAATCCTGACGGTGGTCACCGATATCAGCGAGCTGAAGCGCCTCCAGCAACAGCTCATCCAGTCCGAAAAGCTGGCCGCGCTGGGCGGGCTGGTGGCCGGCGTCGCCCACGAGCTGAACAACCCGCTCACCTCCATCATCGGCTATGCCCAGCTCATCAAGGCCAGCGGCGTGTCCGCCACCGCCGCAGAGGACTTGAAGCGGGTGATCCAACAGGCCCAGCGCGCCGCCGACATCGTGCGCAACCTGCTGGCATTCGCCCGGCAGGAACGCCCGCAACGCAAGCTGGTGGATGTCAACGACATCATCGAGCGCACCATCGCCCTGCGCTCTTACGAACTGCGGGTGCAGAACATCCAGGTGGAGCTGGACCTGGACAAGGGAGTGCCGGCCACCCTGGCCGACCCACAACAGCTCCAGCAGGTGATCCTGAACCTGATCCTGAACGCCGAGCAGGCCATGTCCAAGTCCGGCATCGGGTCCCGCCTGACCATCCGCACGCGCCGTACCGATGCCGGCGTCATCGTGGAGGTGCGCGACAACGGCCCGGGCATCCCGCCGGCGATCATGGGGCGCATCTTCGACCCCTTCTTCACCACCAAGGAGCCGGGCGAGGGCACCGGCCTGGGATTGAGCATCTGCTACGGCATCATCCAGGAACACGGCGGGCGCATTTGGGCGGAGAGCGAGGGCATCCCGGGGAAAGGTGCGGCGTTCTTTGTCCAGCTTCCGCCGGCGCCGCCCCAAAGCCGTATCGCCGCCGAAGAGGCACAGGAGCAGAAGAGTGCCCCGCTCACTGCCGGCCGGCGGGGAAGCCGCATCCTCATCGTGGACGACGAGCAGGATATTGTGGAGATCGCCGCCCGCGTGCTGGCACAACAGGGCCATCTGGTGGACGTGGCGCGCAGTGGTCAGGAGGCCATGCGCTGTGTGGAGCGCCGTGGCTATGACCTGATCGTCTGCGACATCAAAATGCCCGGCATGAACGGCATTTCATTCTGGGAGGAGCTGACGCGCCGGGACCCGGGCTGGCGCAAGCGCATCGTCTTCATGACCGGAGACATGGCCAACGAGCAGACCGCCGGGTTTCTGCGGGAAGCCGGCGCGCCGGTGCTTCAGAAACCCTTTGAGCTTCAGCGCCTCAATTCCTGGATTCAGGAAATGCTCCAGGAGCAGGGCAAGGCTGGTGTCACGTCCCGCCCCAAGTCGTAAGCGCGGCGGGTTTACCGCCAGACCCATACACTGCCGGCGCGTGTGCCGGCGTACAGCCGTGGACAGCCGGCGCCCGTCCCTCCCACGATGAGAGAGCGCACACTGGTGCCGGCAGGCAGGCCGGTGTTCATCGCCTCCCAGGAAGCTCCTCCATCGCGGCTCATATACACCCCGTGATCCTCACGGCCGGCATATACCACCAGCGGTGACGAGGCATCGGTGCCCGTGCGCAGTAACGCCAGCGCGTTGACGCTGGTGCCGGCCAGCTTATGATAGGCCGGCGGCCAGCTCCCTCCGCCGTCGGAGGACCGGTACACCCCATCATCCGTGGCCACGAAGATAATGCTGGGATCGAGCGGGTCAATCTCGATGTCGCGCACGCGCACGTTCGCCGGCCCGATGTTCTGCCAGCTTGCCCCGCCGTTGGTGGATTTGAAAACCCCGTGCGCCAAGGTGCCGGCATACACCACCGACTGGCCGGCCGCCGGGTCTACCGCCAGGGCGCGTATCGCCAGGTCCGTCAGGCCGTTGTTGACCGGCGACCAGGATACCCCGCTGTTCGTGCTCTTATAGACGCCGCTGTCGGCCGTGCCGACATAGAGGGTGTTGCGCCAGGGGTCCATGGCGATGGCGTAGAGCCAGTGATGGCCCTCCAAACCGGCGTTCATGGCGACCCAGGATGCGCCGCCGTCCGCGCTGTGCATCACGCCGGCGCCCCAGGTGGCGGCGAAGAGATAGGCGTTGTTCCACGGCACCAGGACCATCTCCAGAACGCTGTAGTCCAGGCCGCGGCGTTCCCAGCTCTGGCCGCCGTTCAGGGTGCGGAAAAGGCCCAGCTCATCCACGCCGGCATAGGCGCGGTCACACGCATCGCTGAAGCGCAGGAGCGCGTTCACCTGCTTGTCGCTCAAGCCAGTCCCCGGCCGCCAGTACGGGGTGGGAGCCGGCGTCGGGGTCACTGCGCCGAAGCGGGAACCGAGCAGGGGCAGGAGGGAGGTCCTTGGCGGGGAGACGCGCTGATCGCCGAAGTCCACCCGCACCGTCTCGCCGGCGGCCACGGTTACCGTCCGGCTGTCAGGCGTGGTGGAGCGGTAGCCCGGCGGATTGACCTCGATAATGGTATAGGTGTCCGGCACCAGGGTGGAGAAGGCATATGCGCCGCTGGAGGTAGTGGTATACTCGCTCAGCTTCTGCTGGCCGCGCCACAGCTCAAGCCGGGCGCCGGCCAGCGCCGGCTCCCCCGTCTGTAGTATCCCGTCACCGTTAAGGTCATGCCAGACCTTACCGACAATCTGTCCCCATTGATTGACGGGCACGACGTAGGTCAGGCAAAGCTGGGGACGCTGGGTGATGTTGGAGGATTCGGAAGAACGGAAGCTGTAGCGCACGGAAGAGTCGCCGGCGCCCCGCAGGACCAGCCCATAGTTGCGGGCCGGGTCATTGATCCACAGCTGGACGAGTGGCGTAATATCCCACTGGACCCAGGCGTTCACGGCGTTTACCTGAGCGCTGGAGACCGCCGTCGCGGCGCGGTCCGTTATGGTGCTGTTACAGCCGGGCGCGCCCCATGGGGTGCCGGCGCTGGCACTGTTCCATATGGCCTGCTCCTCCTGCCATGCCCGATACACCTGGTGTGCGGACAGGCTTATGCCGGCCGCCGCAGAGCGCTCCACGGCATATAGGCGCAGGTACGCGGACTGCACCTGAGCGTTGGGGGGAACCGCAGAGAGATCGAAGGACAACAGCATCACCTGGCCGGCATCGGCGCTGGCGCGCAGTGTATCCAGGCTTCCGAAAGGCGTCGTAGGGGAACTGCGGTCGAGGTAGGTGTCGCGCGTGCCGGCATAGCCGGCAGTGCCGTCTTGGAAGCACACCTGCACTGGCGCTGGGGTAGCCGCCGGCGCCGGCGGCGAAGATGGGGCGTTTCCCGAGGCCGGCGCGGCCATCCAGGCGAACAGCAGTCCTCCGACGAGCCATAGCAAGGCCCATTTCCACCAGCCGCGGGCATTCATCGTATGCTGTCTCTTGAACCTGTGCGGCGTGTCGGCATAGGGCACGGCATCACGTCATCAATCATCGCGCGTAGGGGTCGGCCGTGGGGTGGATGGGCCTCCCCCACCACCGCCGGCCGGCGGGCGGTTCCAGGTAAAGGTGCGCTTCGGGCTGGGCTGTCCGACCAGATTGCCCTGGAGCTGACCGTTCTCCAGCCGCGCGCCGCGCATCACCTGCACGTACCAGGTGAACTGCCCGTCGGCGGAGGTCTCCGCCAGATAGCGAGGCGCCGGCAGGCTGGTATCGCGGGTGATATGGTAATCGTACCAGATGCCGCTGTGCGGCGGGGGAGGCACCCGTTCGATGACCACCACGAACCGCTCATCGCCGGCCAGGGGGCGAGAGCTGGACCAGCTCAATACCGGCGTCTGGTCGGCCGCGAACGCCTGCCCATCCGCCGGCGCCGTCAGCGAAAGGGAAATCATCGGCACGGCAGTACGCGCCGGCCGGGTAAAAGTGGGTGTCGGCAAGGCTGTCGGCGTATCCGTTGGGGCAGGGCTGGCCGTCCAGGTTGCCGTCGGCACAGGAGATGGCGTGTCGGTGGCCGTGGCCGCCTGCGTGGGCGTGGATGTCTCCGCAGGCCTGGGCGTGGGGGTGCTGATCGCCGGCGGCGTATCTGTGGGCGGGGGAATGACCGCCGGCACGAATTCCGTCGGGGTCGGCATCACGGCGGTTGCCGTCTCGGCCGGCGGCACTGCGAGCTGGCCGCGCCCGCTCGCGGCCCACGCGCCGATGCCTACGATCAGCGCGATCACCACGATGGCGCCGGCGATGCCCCAGACCAGCCGGGAATGGGTGGCCGCCGCAGGGGGCAGGGGTTCGGCAGTGGGCTGTGTCCTGGCGGATGCCGCCGGCTGGGTCAGTGCTTGCCGCAGGGCGGCGGCAAACTCGCCGGCGGTGGTATAGCGTTCGGCCGGCTCCTTCGCCAGCGCTTTCATCACCACTGCTTCCAGGCCTGGGGGCAGGTCGGGACGGAACTGCCGTAGCGGCGGAGGGGGTTGGCTGGCATGGGCCATGATGATGGACAAAGGATTGCCGATGAAGGGCGGCCGGCCGGCCAACATCTCATACGCGACCACGCCCAGCGCGTAAATATCGGCGCGGTAGTCAGTCTCATCGCCGCGCGCCTGCTCGGGCGACATATAGGCCGGCGTCCCCACCAGCGCGCCGGAGCTGGTCAGGGTAGCACTACCGGCGCCTTTGGCCAGGCCGAAGTCGGTCAGGGTGATGCGGTCGCCGGCGCTGACGATGATATTGCTGGGTTTGATATCGCGGTGCACCACGTTGTGGCGGTGGGCGTAATCCAGGGCAGAGGCGACCTGGGCGAGGATTTTCAGGGCACGCGCCGGCGGCAGAGGCCCCTGCTGGAGGATGACATCCAGGGGCTGACCGTCCACATACTTCATGGCGATGAAGTGCAGGCCCTCGTGCTCCCCCACCTCATAGATCTCGACGATGTTGGGGTGGTCCAGGCGGGCGGCCGCCTGCGCCTCGCGGTGCAGGCGCTCGACGGAGGTGGAATCGCCGGTGAAATTGGGGAACAGGACCTTCAGGGCGACGAAGCGGTTCAGGCTGGTTTGTTCCGCCTTATAGACGACCGCCATTCCCCCGCGGCCGATCTCAGAAAGAATGTGATACTGTCCGAGCGTTTTGCCGATGAGGGTATTCACTTTAGGCCTGTCTCACCCACCAAGGTGGTATCCTCGAACCCGGACGACGCAACACGATACGAGACAATACAGGGCGTAATACCGCACAGCACAAAGAGGAATATAACACATTTGCGCCGGCTGTGCAACAATACACGCGAGGCGTTGAAAAGACTCCGCCAGGCGAAGCGCTTCCCCATTACCCTTGCCTTCCCTTTTTTGGCGCCTTGTCAGTAATGTGCTATACTATTTTATCATATCACATGGGACTTGATGCCGGCGGGAGAGCGAACGCTGTGCCCATTCGCGTGGTCTACATGAGCACGCCGGCCTTCGGCGTGCCGGCACTCACACTGCTGGCCAACGATCCCCGCTTCGAGGTCGCGGCGGTGGTGACCCAGCCGGATAAGCCGGCCGGCCGCGGGCTGAAGCGCACCCCGCCGCCGGTCAAGCGAGCGGCCGAGCGGCTGGGCCTCCCGGTGCTCCAGCCGGCCAGCTTGCGCACGCCGGAAGCACTGCGGGAGATCGCCCGCCGGCGGCCAGACGTGATCGCGGTCGCGGCCTACGGCCTGTGGATTCCCGGCGAGATCTTCAACCTGCCGCCCAAGCGCTCGCTGAACCTGCACCCATCCCTGCTCCCGCGCTATCGCGGGGCGGCACCAGTGGTGGGCGCTTTGCTGGCCGGCGAGACAGAGGTCGGGCTGAGCGTGCTCTTCGTCGAAGATGAGATGGACGCCGGCGACATCCTGGCCCAGATGCGGGTGCCGGTGATGCCCGGCGACACCACTGCCACGCTGATGGACCGGCTCGCCCACATCGGCGCGCCGTTCTTTGTAGAGACGCTGGCCGGCTGGGTGAACGGCACCATTGTGCCCGTGCCGCAGGACCACAGCCAGGCAAGCTGGATCGATCGTCTGCGCAAGGCCGACGGACTGCTGGATTGGACTCTGCCGGCGGAGGAGCTGGCACGCCGGTGCCGCGCCTTTTCCCCATGGCCCGGCACTTTTACATTCTATCGGGGACAGCGTCTGCTGATCCATTCGGCATGGCCGCTGAACGCGAACGTCCCACTCCCTGGTACCAAGGGGCCTCCCGAGCCAGGTACGGTGCTGGCACTGCCGCAGGGGATCGGCGTCGTCACCGGGAGCGGAATGCTGATGCTGGAGCGGGTTCAGCTCGCCGGCCGGCGGCCCCTGGACGTGCGCCGCTTCATCTGTGGCCAGCCGGGCTTTGTCGGCAGTCGACTCGGCATCGAGCAGACGTGATACAAAGGAGAGGACTGCATGGTGATTGGTGAACGAATCCGCAGAAGACGGACCGAACTGCACATGAGCCTCCGCGAGGTCGCGGAGAAGGCCGGCGTCACAGCCAGCTTCCTGAGCCAGATCGAGCGCGAGCTGGCGGACCCATCCATCAAATCCCTGCGCCGCATCGCAGAGGCGCTGGAGGTGCCCGTCTTCTACTTCCTTTCGGACGAGCAGGAGCACCGCCCGGTGGTGCGCCGGCACGAGCGGAAAAAGCTCACCCTGCCCCGCTCCCAGGTCACCTATGAACTCCTCACCCCCGACCTGAACCGCAAAATGGAGATGTTCATCGGCCGCATCCACCCCTCCCAGGGCAACGTTGCGCATCCGATGAGCCACAGCACAGAAGAGTGCCTGCTGGTGCTGGAAGGCCGCATCCGGGTGGAGCTGGCGGACAACGCCTACGAGCTGGAGCCAGGGGACAGCATCTACTTCGACGGCTCCCAATTACAGAGCATCTGCGCGTTAGGAGATGAGGAGGCGGTGTTTATCTCCGCCATCACGCCGGCCGTTTTCTAAACAAGGAGGCCCTGCTATGAAGCGCTCCCCCTTCTACTGCGACATCCAGCAAGCCGGCCCGCAGTGGACCGTGGTGCAGGGGTGGGAGGTGCCCAACATCTTCACCAGCCCGCGCGAGGAACATCTGGCGGTGCGCCAGCGCGCCGGCGTCTTCGACTGGTCCACCACCGGCGAGATCGAGATCCAGGGCCCCGATGCCCTGCGCCTGGTGCAGAAGGTCATTGTCAACGACGCCGCCGGCATGCCGGTCAATAAGGTCCTCTACACCACCATGCTCTTGGAAGATGGGAGCATCTTCTCCGACATCACCGTCTACCGCCTGGGCGAATCGCATTACATGCTCATGACCGCCTGGGGCAGTAACGCGGCCAACGCCCGGCCCGAATACGAATGGCTCCTGCGCTGGAGCGAGGGCCTGAACGTCGCGGTCACCGATGTTTCCTCGGGCAGTGCCCTGCTGGCCGTGCAAGGCCCCCTTTCCCGCCAGATCCTTGGCTCCATCACCGAGGAACCGCTCGATGCGCTGGGCTACATGTGGGGCATGCCGGCGCATGTGGCCGGCATCCGCGCCTACATCTCCCGCACCGGCTATACCGGTGAGCTGGGATATGAGGTGCTGGTGCCGGCGGAGCACGCCCATGACCTCTGGGAGGCCATCACCACGGCCGGCAAACCCTACGATATGGCCCTTTGCGGCATGGCGGCGGCCTTCAGCCTGCGGCTGGAAAAGGGCTACATCATGCGGCTGGACTTCGCCGGCGGCCGCACCCCTTACGAGGTTGGCCTGGGCTGGACCGTCAAGCTGGACAAGGGGGACTTCATCGGTCGCGAGGCCCTGCTCCGCCGCAAATCCGCCGGCTTTCCCGAGAAACTGACCCTCCTGCAGTTGGAAGACGCCTATGTGCCGGCCAGCGGCGATGCCCTGCTCGTGGAGGATAAAGAGGTCGGGAAGGTCACCAGCGCCGCCTTCGGCCACAGCGTGGGGCATCCGCTGGCCTTCGGCTACCTGCCGCTGGAACACGCCGGCGAAGGCACCTCGGTCACCGTCCTGGACAGCGCCGGCGGGCGCCACCCGGCGCGGGTGGTGCGCCGGCCGCTCTACGACCCCGAAGGAACCCGTCTGCGCATGTGAAAGGAGAGGCGGCCATGGATAAGCCCAGGGTGCTGGTGGCCGAGGACAGCCCGATGCTGCAGGCGCTGATGAAAAAGGCGCTGGAAGCCGCCGGCGTCAGCGTCATCCTGGCCGAGAACGGCCGGCAGGCGCTGGAGCTGGCACAGGCGGAAACCTTTGACCTGATCGCGCTGGACAACCGCATGCCGGAGCTGGACGGCACAGAGGTCTGCGCGGAACTGAAGGCGGACGCGCGTTGGAGCGCCATCCCCGTCATCATCATCACCGGCGATGAACAACCCAGGCCCTGCGGGGCCGACCGCTACGTGGTGAAGGACGCCGGCTTTGCCAGCCTGGTAGCGGCGGTGAGGGAACTGCTGGCCATTTAGCCGGCGCTCAAGCGGTGGGGCGCCATTCGGCGCTGGCGAAGGCCAGCCGCCGGCCGGTGTCCTGAAAGCCAACCCGCTCGGCCAGGGCGATAGAAGCCGGATTCACCGCGCCGGCCAGGTACAGCGGCGTCACGCCCCCTCGCACCAGCTCCGCGCACAGCGCGGACACGACCGACTCCCCCCAGCGCCGGCCCTGGGCCGCCGGCTCCACATGCACCGCCACCTCCGCGAACTGCGGGGAGCGCCAGTTGACGCTGGCAAAGGCGAGCACCTCGTCTTTCGGAGTGCGAATCTCGTAGCGCGGCTGGCCATCGGGAGATTGGGCACGCGTCACCAGGATATTGATGATGGGCTGGAAATTGGCGACGTCCAACACGTAGAGGCGGAAGATCTCCTCACCTGACAGGAGAAAATAGTCCCGCCAGACCTGGAGATAATGCATTGGCCCCAGGAGATAGCCCGGCCGGCGCTGGGGGGCGATCTCCTGTATCAACTGGCGCAGGGCCGGCTCATTCTCCGCCAGCATGACATAGAGGGGACGGAACAGGTCATAGCCGGTCAGGCATTCCGCCAGTGCGCCGGCGATCTCGCCGCTCTGGTCATAGGTCACGTACAGGCGGGTGCGCGAGGCGGGGTGATAGAGCATATAATAGGCGAAGACGGCCTGTTCGGGGTCGGAGACATCCAGCCACCGCTGGAGCGTCTGACGCAGTTCGCCGATGGTGCTCAAGGTTGACACAACCTTCCTCCGGGCCGGGTGTATGATAGCGCCATTATAATGGACATTGGCCGGCCTGACAATTGGCCGGCGCATCGGCGGGGGAAAGGAGGGAGTGCCTTGTTGAAAATCCTGGTGGATTCTACCTGTGACCTTCTGCCGGAAGAGGCGGCCGGCTACGGCATCCACATCATCCCCATGTACGTTACCCTCGGCGGCCGGACGTATCGGGATGATGGGAAGGAGCTGAGCCGGGAGGAATTCTACCGCCGGCTGCGCACCGAACGGGAACTGCCGCGCACCTCCCAGCCCTCCATCGGGGATTTCGAACAGGCCTTTCGAGAGCTGACGGCGGATGGCAGTGAGCTTCTGTGCCTGACCATCTCCTCCCGTCTCAGCGGCACCTGGCAGGCGGCCAAGGCCGCGGCGGAATCCCTCCCCGCCGGCCGCATCCACGTTGTGGACACGCAGGCCGTCTCCGTGTCGTTGAGCCTGCTGGCCATCAAGGCGGCGGAGATGGCCGCGGCCGGCGCGCCGGCGGCAGAGATCATCCCCGTTCTGGAGTCCATCGTGCGGAATTACCGCATCGTCTTCGTCGTGGAGACACTGGAGTATCTGCATAAAGGCGGGCGCATCGGTACCGCCTCAGCCTTCCTCGGCACCCTCCTCGATATCAAGCCGCTGTTGACCATCAAGGACGGCATTGTCCAGCCCTTGCACAAGGTGCGCACTAAGAAAGCGGCCAAAGCGCGCATGCTGGAGATATTCGAGGCCGGCATCGCGCCCGGCACCACCATCGCCAGCGCCATTGCACATACCGCCAGCCACGAGGAGGCGCAGTGGCTTGCTGATGAACTGCGCTCGCGGTATAATTGCCGCCGGCTGTATATCTCCGAGATGGGGCCGGTGGTGGGCACCCACGGTGGGCCGGGCCTCATCGGTGCCGCCATCTATCCCATCGAGGCAGAACAAGCGCCGGCGCAGTCACCACATCAGTAACTTTTCGTGCTGTGAGGTGTTCTAATTGGTGAAAAGAGGAACGGAGCAGTCCCCAGGCATGGGAACACCCTCGCCCAAGCCGAACGGGAACAACCCGTATGCGACCCTGGGCGAAACCGAGCTGATTGAGCGCGCCGCGCGGGACCCACAGGCGTTCGGTGAACTGTACGAACGCTATGTGGACCGTATTTACAACTATATCTATCACCGGGTCGGGAACGCGCAGGATGCGGAAGACCTGACGGCCCGCACGTTCCAGCGAGCGCTACAGCACATCGGGCGGTACGAGGACCACGGGGCGCCCTTCTCCGCCTGGCTGTACCGCATCGCGCATAACCTGGTGGCGAACTGGTACCGGGACACCAGCCGGCGCAAAGAGGTCGCCCTGGACGAGCTGTACACCTCCCACCGCCGCAGTGAGGACCCGTACCACGAGGTCATCCGCCGCGAGGAGATCGAGACGGTGCGCGAGGTGGTGCGTCAGCTCAGCCCGGACCGCCAGATGGTGCTTATCCTGAAGCACTCGGAGCACCTCTCGAACGCCGAGATCGCGCAGGTGCTCGGAAGGACAGAAGGGGCGATCAAGTCCCTGTATCATCGGACCTTGCAAACCCTGCGGGAAGAGCTGGAAAAACGCGGGATTCTGTGACATGCAGGCAAGTTTGGGCAGAAAGGGATCGAAGATGGCACTGCCACAGCAAATGGTTGATCTGGTGCCGCTACTGCGGGTGCGGCAGTGGTTGAATATCGCGCTGGCGCCGGCGCGCCCCAGCGCCGAATTTCGCGCCTGGCTGAAGCAGGAACTGCTCCAGCAGGCGGCGCAGATGGCTCAACAGGCGCCGGCACGCCGGCTGGGTCAGCTCGCGCTGGCCCCCGGCCGGCGGGAACTGCTCATCGGCGCGGCGGTAGGCTCGGTGGTCTCCCTGGCCGGCCTCATTATCCTCTTCATCAAATGGCGCCTCTCCCAGCGCACGGTGCACACGCCGGCCGCATAGCCGATGGCGCATTGTCAAGAGCCTATTCTGAGCTTCAGACATGAGTGGGGACAATGGGCTGAACAAAGTCGTCAAAGCCTGTGCAAGGATTTTTGCCGTTCACTGATCGGAAGTGACCATTTCTGGCGCAACAAGACAAATAAGCCCAAATCACATTCCCCCTTCTTGCCCTGCTGGGAAAGAATCGGTGTTGCATAGGCGGGTCTTTGGAGTGTGTTTGGGGTAGCTGCCCATACAGGCAGTCACGCAAGCCTTCCCGATCAAAAGCGCAATGGCATACACCAGTAACAAGAGTGCCTACACCTCCCCCATGTAGGATTGGCGTTTGCTCATCCGCCCCTGCATGCCCAGCTTGTTTTTCAAATCACGAAAGGCCTGCTCAATTTTCATCCGGCAACGATAGATACGCAAAGCGCTCTTTGCATCCAAATCGGTCATAATCCACAGCGGCTCCCGCAAGTCTCTCCCCACACGCCGATCAGTTTGGCGCAGACTATCCCCTTGTACCACACCTGATGGTAAGTGATCGTTCCCCCACGCGAAACAGCCAGAACCACCCCCTTCGTCAAATAGCTGTTGCATAAGCTTTAGAAGCTGGATA
>JACIWP010000050.1 GCA_014360855.1 Anaerolineae bacterium | reverse complement strand
GGATCGCTCGGCGTTGCCGGTGGACTGCGTGCCGGCCAGGTAGGCGGTGAAGAGGTCATAGATAAAGGCGGTCACCACCCCTTCGGTCACCAGGGCGGTGCGGCGGGTGGGCACGCCCTCGTCGTCAAAGGGGGCACTGCCGGCGGCGTAGTCGAGCAGTCCGTCATCGTACAGCGTGAGCTTTTCGGAAAAGGCCCTTTTGCCCAGCTTGTCCCCGACAGGGGAGGCGCCCTGCAGGACGATCTTGCCGTTGAAGCCGGAGGCCAGGGATTCGATGAGGGTGCCGCCGGCGCCCTTCGGCGAGAGGATCACCGGCAGTTGTGCGGTGGGGACCTTGGCGGTGCGTTCCGCCAGCCGTACCTTATGGAGGACGGTCTCCACCATAGCGTCGGGGGGGATGTCCAGCCGGCGCGAGGTCTGCCATTCCCAGACGTCCAGCATATCGGTGCCGCGGATCAGGTTCACGCCGAAGCTGAGGGAGAAGCTGGTGCCGCGGTAACTGCCGGCCGCGCCGCGGCTGTTATGCAGGCGTACGGTGCTGACCACTTTATCGAGATGCGCCTCGCACAGCAGCGCGGCGTTTTCGGCGCGTGCCCGATCGATCATGCGCTGGCCGATCTCGACCATCTCATCCACGCTGAGCGCCTCGACTGCCGGGTCGAAGACGGCCGGCGGCGAGGCCTCGATGGTGGAGGGAAGTTCAAAGCCGGCCTGCGCGCCGAACTGGGCGGCGGCCAGGGCATCGCGCACCAGGTCCTCGGGGTTTTCCAGCAGGGTGGTGCTGGCCAATCCTATCTTGCCGCCGGCGATGACCCGCAGGGCAACGCCCCGGCTACGGTGTGTTCGCAGTTGTTTCAGCCGATTGGCCTCGAAGGCCACCGGCGTCTCCACGCTCTCGACCGAGAAGACCTCGGCCTGTTCCGCTTTGCGCCGGGCCAGCTCCAGCACCTGCTCCGTGAAGTCCTGCAGTGTCATGCCCATGTCATTCGCCTCCCACCACGACGTTGCGCACCCGGATGTGGGGACTGCCCTCGTCCACGGGCAAGGGGCTTTGCCCGCCCTTGCCGCACCCCCCGCCGCTGTGGTTCCAGCGGAAATCGTTCCCGATGGCCTCGATATTAGCCAGGGTCTCGAAGACGTTGCCGGTCAGGTTGACGCCGCGCACTTCCTCGGCGATCTGGCCGTTGCGGATCATGAAGGCCTGGGCGGCGGAGAAGGTGAACATCTCCATGGTGGTCTCGCCGCCGTAGGCATCTTTGGCGTAAATGCCCAGTTTGATGTCCGACAGCATGTCCTCGAAGGGGACGGTGCCGTTCTCGATGGCGGTGTTGGTCATGCGCACCAGCGGCGGGAACTGGTAGTTGATGGCGCGGGCGTTGCCGGTGGGGGCTTCGCCCATTTTGCCGGCGGTCTCGCGGGAATGGAGCCGGCCGACCAGCACGCCCTCGCGAATCAGGTAGGTCTTGTGCGCCGGCACCCCCTCATCATCGTAGCGGTAGGAGCCGCGCAGGCCGGGGACGGCGGCGCCGTCGAAGACGTTCAGCTCCGGCGGGCCGAAGCGCCGGCCCAACTGCATCAGCTCCCGCAGACGCTCGTTCTCGTAGACATGATCGGCCTCGGAAAGGTGTCCGAAGGCCTCATGGATGAAGACGCCGGCGAGCCGTGGGTCAATGATGACGGTGTACGTGCCGCCCTTGACGGGTTTGGCGGACAGCAAGCGCACCGCCCGCCGGGCCACGTCTTCCACCTCTGGATGCAGGTTTTCGAGGGCGCTGAAGTCGCCGGCACTGCCCCGGCTGAGGAAGGCCTGCTGGACATCGCTTCCGTCCCGCGCCACCGCGACCACGACCAGCGACATGTCCACCATTTCCTGCTCGATGTAGCTCCCCTCGGAATTGGCGAAGTAGGTGCTGCGGGACAAATCATGGTAGCGGATGATGGAGGTCTGGATTTTGTCGGATGTCCGCCAGATGACCTCGTTGTACTCATCCAGAAGGCGTTTTTTCTCGGCGAGGGGGATCAGGCGGGGGTCTTTGCCCAGCGCCGGCCGCACGATATCCACCACCGGCTCCGCCGGCGCGAAGCGGGTCTCCTCGCGCCCGACCAGCCGCGCCTGATGTACCGCTAGCTCGACGCTGGCGCGCAGGTCGGCCAAATCGTTGAACGAGACGAACCCCCATCCCCCTTTGACCAGGGCGCGCACCGCGCCGCCCAGGCCGGTGGTGCGGCCGACCTGTTCGATCTCGCGCCCGCGGTAGGAAAGGTGGGTGGATTCACTGCGCTGGAGCCGAATTTCGACGTAATCGGCGCCGGCGCCGGCCTTCAGGGCATCAGCAAGTTGGTCGCGCATACGAGATTCTCCTCCATAATGGGGCGTTGGGAAGCACGCTGCACGGGAGCGATGGCGGCTGGAGGCAGGATGGAGGAGTGGATTGTCGAAGCCTCACCATTGTCACCCGCCGGCTCGTGTCAGAGCATGTTGCTCCAGTCCACGCTGGGCAGTGGATTCACGATGTCAATGTACGTGATGATAACCAGCAAGGAAATGAGGAGCATAAAGCCGATGAAATGGATGCGCCCCTCTTGTTCAGGGGGAATGCGCTTGCCGCGGATCGCCTCAACGATGACGAACAGGATGCGCCCGCCGTCCAGCGCCGGCAGGGGCAGGAGGTTGGTAATGCCGATGGCGGCGCTGAGCACCCCCATGAGCTGGAGGATGGGGAACCACCAGTCCATGGCGATGGACTGCTGGACGGCGCCGCTGGCAAGCTGGGCGATGCCCACGGGGCCGATGGGGCGGGCCGCTTCCAGCGGGATGATGCCCCGCAGGAGCAGGATGGGGACGGAGAGGGTCAGATAGATGACCTGGCCGGTCTGTATGAGGCCCTCCAGGATGGCCTCGCCCCAGGTGAGTTTGGGGCCGAGATAGAGGCCGATCTGCGCCCGGCCGGCCTCCGCGTTGAACTCCGGCGTCACATACAGATCCACCGTCTCGTGGTTGCGGCGCACCGTGACCTGCACGGGTTGGCCGGCGCGTGCGCCGACATAGTCCACGAACTGCGCCGTCGTTTGGACGGGGATCCCGTCCATGGCGATAATGACATCGCCGGACTGAAAGCCTGCGGCAACCGCCGGGGTGTTCTCGATCACGCCGGTGACGCGGATGCCGTCGCCGCTGGCCCAGCCCAGGCCGAAGGCCAGGATGAAGCACAGCACCGCCAGGACAAAGTTCATGAGGGGGCCGGCGGCCAGGATGGCGGCGCGCACGCGTTTGGGCTGATTGGCCAGGCCGTCGGGGACGTTCGGGTTATCCTCGCCGGCCAGGCGCACGAATCCGCCGAACGGGATGGCGTTGATGGTGTAGAGGGTTTCCCCGCGCCGGCCGATGGTGAACAAACGCGGGGGATATCCGAAGCCGAATTCTTCCACGCGCACGCCGGCGCGCTTGGCGGCCAGAAAATGTCCCAGCTCATGCACGAACACCATGATGCTCAGGACGACGAAGAAAGAGACAAGGGTAAGTATCATTGTTCTGCATCAACCTCGCCTTTTGCGGCCATTATAACGTCGAAACAGGGAGAAGACAAGTTTGCGGAAAACTATGATTGTGCGGGATTCGCCCATGCCGCTGACCAACAAGGCGGGCCGGCGTCTTGTCAGAGTGATGGCAACCCCATATAATCATCCCAGGTATCTGCCGCAAGGAGGAATCATGGCCGCACGGCCCCTGCTCCTGCTGACGGTTTTTCTCGCCGGCATGACCACCATGGCGGTGGAAATGGCCGGCTCGCGCCTGCTTGACCCGTACTTCGGCAGTTCGCTCATCGTCTGGGCCAGCCTCATCGGCCTCATCATGCTCTACCTGGCCGCCGGCTATTTCCTGGGCGGCCGGCTGGCCGACCGCTGGCCCCACGAGCGCGTTTTTTACCGCCTCACGACCTTGGCGGCCTTCTGGGTGGGCCTCATTCCCTTTGCCGCTCGGCCGGCCCTGCGCCTGGCCGCGCACGCCATGGCCGGTTATCAGGCCGGCTTGCTGGCCGGCTCCCTGTTGGCGGTGCTGATGCTCTTCTCCGTCCCCATCATCCTGCTGGGCTGTGTCTCGCCGTTCGCCATCCGGCTGGCCATGCGGGATGTGGAGCGGGCCGGCCGCACCAGCGGCCGCATCTACACCATCTCCACCGTCGGCAGTCTCGTCGGCACTTTCCTGCCGGCGCTGGCGCTGATCCCCAACATCGGCACCCGCGCCACGTTCTTCCTGACCAGCTTCGTCCTGCTCATCCCCTCGCTGGTCGGGCTGGTGCTGGCGGAGCGCCGGCGCGCCCTCCTCTACCTCCTGCTCCCCGTCGTGCTGACCGCCTGTGCCCTCTGGCAGGGCAGTGCCCCTATCAAGGAGACGGAGCACCTGATATTTGAGACCGAGTCGGCGTATAACTACATCCAGGTGCTGGACATGGATGGGGTCATTGCACTGAAGCTGAACGAGGGGGAGGGCATCCATTCCGTGTACGACCCGCGTGAGGTGATGACCTTCGCCACCTGGGATTATTTCCTCATCGTGCCCTATTTCAACCCGCCGCCCTATGGGCCGGAGCGCGTGGGGTCCCTGTGCATGATCGGCCTGGCCGCCGGCACCATCCCCAAGCTCTACACCGCCGTCTACGGCCCCATCCCCATTGACGGGGCGGAGATTGACCCCGCCATCATCGAGGTGGGCCGGCGCTACTTCGCCATGCATGAGCCGAACCTGAACGCGGTGGCGGAGGACGGCCGGCGCTTCCTGGCCCAGAGCCAGCGGCAGTATGACGTGATCGCTATTGACGCCTATCGCCCCCCATACATCCCCTTCCACTTGACCACGCGGGAATTCTTCGAGGAAGTGCGCCGGCATCTGACGCCGGACGGCGTTGCCGCCATCAACGTCCTGCGTACTTCCACCGACACCCGACTGGTGGACGCCCTGGCCTCCACTATGTTGACGGTGTTCCCCAGCGTCTTCATCATCCACGAACCGCTGTACGGGCATGACCTGGGCAACAGCATCGTGGTGGCGACCAATCAGCCGGCCCAGGTCGAGAACTTCGCCGCCAACATGCCCCTGCTGGCCGGCCATCCCGTCCTGCAGGAGGTGGCGCGGCGGGCCGCTCCTCATATTGTGCCGGCGCGCTTCACCGGCCCGGTCTTCACCGACGATAAGGCGCCAGTGGAGCAGGTCGTGCACTCCATTATTTTCCGCTATGCCCTGGGGCGGGATTAAGGGGCAGCCGGCGGGGTTTCTTCCAGGAAGGCGATGATGCCGCGGGCGATGCCGCGGGCGATAATGTCCGGCCGGTGGGTCAGCAGTTCGCGATCCCCGCCCATGAAGCCGATCTCGATGATGGCGCCGGGCGTGTTCGGGGATATCTCGCGGAAGGCGTGATACTCGCGCATATCAAAGGTGATGGTGTCGTAATGCGGCTGGAGGCCGGTGACGGCCGCATACTCCCGGTACAGCGCCGCCACCAGCCGGTCGGCCTGCTCACCGACGGCGCTCTCCGGTAAACGCGCGATCTTGAAGCCGCTCAGGTCGTAGACGCAGGAATCAGTATGGATGGAGAGGAAGGCATCCGCGGAGTAGCCTTCCAGCTTGGGGTCGAACTCCGCCAGGAGGTCCACGGAATAGCCGGCGCGCCGCAGGAGCACGGCGGTGCGCTGGGCGACATCGTAGTTGATCTGCACCTCTTCCAGCCCATCGGGACAGACGGCGCCGGAATCGTGCTGCCAGTGGCCGGCCACTAGCCCGATCCGCCGGCCGCCCCCGCTGAACATGCGCTCCAGCGCGGACCACAGGCCGTCCGAAGCGCTCAACTGCGAGCCGAGCTGGAAGAGCAGGAAGACGCCGACCAGCACCACCAGTGCCAGGAGCCACTGCCCCAGCAGTTTCTTCCCGCGGGAGCGCCTGGAAGCGGAGGATGTTCGGCGTTTGGCCACACCTTTCCTCCCAGCGGGGTCAGGATTGGGCGACCAGAGCCACCCCGACGATGATGAGCGCCATGCCGGCCCAGCGCAGGGGCGGGATGGCCGGCTCGTTCAGGAACAGCCAGGCCGCCAGCGGCACCAGCACGTAGGTCAGCGCGATCATGGGGTAGGCATAGCTCAAGTTGGCGCGCGACAGCACGATGAGCCAGATGAAGGCGCCCACGCCGTACATGGCCAGCCCCAGCAGGACCAGCGGGGTGGTGGTGAACATGCGCCAGATGCCGGCCAGTGGGTTGGCGAAGAAGGCCGCGTCAATTTTGCCGACCTCCATCATGCCGCGCTTTAAAGTAAGCTGGCCGGCGACCGACACCAGCACGTCAAACAGGATCAGCAATATCGTTTTGGTCATGCTCGAGACCTCGGAAGTAGTCTATGACGCTCTGCAGGGTGTCATCCAGACTGTACTGCGGACGGTACCCCAGCAGTCGCTCGATCTTGGAAATATCGGGCACGCGCCGCTGGAAATCCTCAAACCCCTCTTCGTAGGCCTGTTCGTACGGGATGAAGACAATCTTCGATGGGCTTGCGGTCAGTGTCTTGACCCGCTGGGCCAGCGCCAGGATGCTGATCTCTTCGGTGCTCCCGACGTTGAAGACCTGCCCCACCGCCGCCGGCGCCTCCGCCAGTCCGATGATGGCGCGCACCGCGTCGCGCACATCGAGGAAACAGCGCGTCTGCCGGCCATCCCCATATACGGTGATGGGTTCACCGCGCAGGGCCTGCCGCACGAAGCGGGGCACCACCATGCCATAGCGCCCCGTCTGGCGCGGCCCGATGATGTTGAACAGCCGGAAAATTACGGTGGGCAGGCGGTGCTGTTTATAGTAGGCCAGCGCCAGGAACTCATCCATGGCCTTAGAGCAGGCGTAGCTCCAGCGGCTGCGCGTGGTCGGTCCCAGCAAACGGTCATCGTCCTCCCGGAACGGGACCTGCACCCCTTTGCCGTACACCTCGGAGGTCGAGGCCAACAATACCTTACAGCGGTAGCGGTTGGCCAGGCGCAGTACCATGGCCGAGCCGTACACATTGGTCTCAATGACCTGCACGGGCCGGCTGACCACCAACTGCACCCCCACTGCCGCCGCCAAATGAAAGATGACATCGCACTCGCTCACCAGCCGGTCCATGACGGTCTCGTTGGTGATGGTCTCGATGGCGAAGCGGAAGGAAGGGTGACCGACCAGGTGCGCGATGTTCTCGAAGCGGCCGGTGGAGAGGTCGTCTATGATGGTAACCTGGTGTCCCTGAGCGAGCAGGGCTTCTGCCAGATGACTGCCGATGAAGCCGGCACCGCCGGTGATGAGCGCGCGCAATCCCTGTATGCCCCCTTAATCAGGATGAATGCCGGCGCTGATGGTGGACGATGATGGCCGCCATGGCCAGCGAGAGGAAGCGGGTTTCCGCCGTGTCCGCCCGGGAGCTGATGAGGATGGGCACGCGCGCCCCGACGACCAGGCCTGCCATCTTGCCCTGGCCGAAGTACTGGATGGATTTGGCCATGATGTTGCCGGAGACCACATCGGGCACGATGAGGATATCGGCGCGGCCGGCCACCGGCCCGGAAACGTTCTTGACGCGCGCCGAATGGGGCGAGATGGCCACATCGAGGGACATGGGGCCGTCCACCACCGCGCCCTCCACCCATCCGTCGCGTGCCATACGGCTGATGGCCAGGCTCTCAATGGAGACGGGCAGGCTGGGGTCCACGTCCTCGGTGGCCGAGAGGATGGCAACCCGGGGGCGTTCCAGCCCGAAGCAGTGGGCCACGTCCACGGCGTTCTGGATGATCTCCACCTTCTGGTAGATGTCCGGGCGCACCACCACGCCGCTGTCGCTGATATAAATGAGACGGTCCATGCGGGGGATCTCGAAGATGCCCACATGGGTGAGCAGACGCCGCTCCCGGATGCCGCCCTCGCGGCGCAGGGCGGCGATCAGCAGTTCGTCGGTCTTGATGTTCCCTTTGACGATGACGTCGGCGCGCGCCTGGGCAGCCAGGCTGACCACGTCGAAGACCGCCCGCTTGGGTTCCGGTTCGTTGAGCACGGTGATGCCGGACAGGTTCAGGCCGTTCTCCTCGGCGATCTGATAGATGAGCCGCTCATCCCCCACCAGCGTGGCCTCGATAATGCCCATCTGATGGGCCTGGACCATTGCCTGGAGCACCTCTTTATGGGCAGCGGCCGCCACAGCCGCCCGCACCGGGCCGTTCTTTTGTGCCTGTTCCACCATCTGCGCGAACGTGGAGATGATCATATGCCAGCCCCCTCAGCGAACGAACGGGTACGAACACTGCTTCAGGCTTCCAAACACTCCATGTTTATAACACATCTACAGCACTGGGTCAAAGAAGCGGAGATACAGGTGTTGAAAAAGTACAGCCGGCACGTCCGGTTCCGCATCTCATCCTGCTGCTCTGCCGGCCCATGACTTTCGCCGCCGGCGGTGTATGTGCGCTACTCCAGGGCATCTCCTGTCAGGAAAAAGGGGATGGCCGAAGCATCCTCCGCTGGGCGCGGCGCCGGCGCATCCGCCACCCCCACCAGGGCCGCCCACAGCGGCGCTTCCGGGTCTGCAGATGTCCAGGCTCCAATGACAAAGGGGGCCGCCGGCGCCAACATGGCTTCCATATGCGAGGCGATCTCGCGAATCTCCGCCAGGGTTAGGTCCGCCGGCCCTTCTACCAGGTATAATGCCCGGGCGAACTGCCGGCGCAGGCCGCTCCTTTCCCCTGCCCTCCGTAACTGCGCACATACTTCTTCTGCCCGACGGGCGCCGGCGCTTTCGGCGAACAAGAGCTGGGGCGCGCCGGCCGTGCCCAGCACGGCGCGCAGGCTGGCCAGGTCCAGGGGGAACAGCCCATGGCCGAGCGCCGAAGCCGCCAGGCCGGCCGCCAGCCGCGCCAGGCGCTCCTCCATCCGCCGCAGGCTTTGCGCGGCGGTGAGGGACAGGCCCTCCTGCAGGAGCATATCATTGGGGAGTGCCAGCATGCAGTGGGCCGATTCCCGGAGGCCGGCCAGCCCTTCTTCCGCCGACAGCCGCCGGCGCTGTCCCTCGAAGCTGAAGGGCAGGGTCACGATCCCGATGGTCAGGGCGCCGGCGTCGCGTGCCAGGCCGGCCAGATACGGGGCCAGCGCGGTGCCCGTGCCCCCGCCCAGGCCGGCCAGCAGGATGACCATGTCCGCGCCGGCCACCGCGCCGGCGAGGGTTTCATGGCAGGAGGCGGCGATGCGGCGGCCCAACGACACATCGCCCCCCAGCCCATAGCCCTCCGTCCATTCACTGCCCAGCACCAGGTGATGGTCGGCTTCGGCGGTCAGCACCTCGTGGGCGTTGGTGCCGGCGGCGATAAGCTCCGCCGGCAGGGGGAAGCGCCGGCGCATCTGTGTCAAGGCGCGCGCACCGATTCCACCCAACCCGATGACGCGCACGCGGGGCGCGACCAGGGCCGGGTCCAGGGGAAAGGGAAGGCCAGCCAGGCGGGTGAAGGGTGCCAGGCTCTGGGCCAGCCAGGCGCGTGCGCCGGGCACCAGGCGGTAGCGGAGGGTTGGGGCACCACGGCGCGCCGGCCGGCCCTCTTCCGGCTCCGCCTCGATCCACCCCAGGCGCTTGAGGCGCGTGATTTCCGTGCGGATGCTGGCTTCGCGCAGGCCGGTGCGCTGGACCAGCTCCGCTACCGAGAAATGGGGGAGCTGGAGGATCTCCTGCCGGACGCGCAGGCGAACTTGCCCTCGCTGGGCCATCGGGATCATCCTGCCCTACGTGTCAGATGGCCCCATCATAATACACGCCGGCGCATCAGGCAAGCTCTGCCGGCGGGAGGTATATCCGCAGGAACAACGCGGGGCTGGCCGCTTCCCAGCTATATGCGCCCAGGCTCGCCGGCAGGAGGATGAACCGCACGCCGGCAAGCTCCCGCCGGCCGCCGGCCCATTCCAGCGCCGCCGCGCCGCTCAAGATGCCCCAGATCTCCAATGTTTCGCCCTCGCAGGTGCCCTGCCAGCGCGCGCTGGCGTCCAGCGCCCAGCGCTCCACCGCGAAATAGGGGCACTGCGCCAGCAGTTCGCCGCGTGCGCCGGACGGAGCCGGCAGGGGCACTGGCTGGGCCGGCCGGCGCGCGGTGAAGCCAAAATCTATCACGTCCAGCGCCTTGTCCACGTGCAGAGGGCGCGGCAGGCCGTGCGGCCCGAGCCGGTTCCAGTCATAGACGCGGTACGTGATATCGGAGGTCTGCTGTATCTCCGCCACCAGCACCCCGCCCAGCAGGGCATGCACGGCGCCAGCCGGCACCAGCACGGCGTCCCCTGTCCGCACCGGCAGAAAGTGCAGGCATTCCTCCAGCCGGCCCTCTGCCAGGGCGCGGCGGAACCGCTCCCGGTCCACCCCTGGCCGAAGGCCGTAGATGATGCGGGCCTCCGGCTCCGCGTGCAGGAAGTACCACATCTCCGTCTTGCCCCATTCGCCGGCCTCGTGCTCCGCCGCATAACTGTCGGGCGGATGCACCTGCACGCTGAGCTGTTCGGCAGCATCCAGGAGCTTGATGAGCAGGGGGAAGCGGCCTTTGGCGAGGGCGGCTTGGGCGCGCCGGCCCACCAGCTCCTCGCCATAGGCCTCCATGATTGCGGTCAGCGGCTGTCCTGCCAGGGGGCCGGCGTCCACCCGCGTGGGGGAATCGGGATGGCCGCTGATTTCCCAGCTCTCGGCCACGGTCGCGGCCGGCGGCAGGGTGCGGCCCAGCCTCTCCAGGCCGCGCCCACCCCACATGTACTGGCGGTATTCCGGGTGGAAGGTCAATGGATATAGTGCTGTTCGCCGATTCATGGTCCGGTCCCCCTTTCCGATGCATGCAATCTATCACGAGGTCGCATGGGAGCCAAATTTGGCCGGCCCGTGCGGCGGCTGAAGGTTGAGGCCATTTGACAGCATCCCACCCCGGTGTATACTTTTTGACGTATCCTGCGTGGAGAATGAGGAGGCTGTGCGCCCATATGTGCCAGGCAAAGGTCTATCTGGATGCACCGCGGGACGAGAACCTGATCATGGAGGATGTCGCGCATATCCTGCGCGAGGCCGGCAATGATGCCCATGCGGAAACGCTGGTGCTGGTGAACCTGTTCGGCGAGGAAAAGCGCGTCGAGGGCCGCATCGCCAGCATTGACCTTCTGCGGCATTACGTGATCATCGAGCGGGAGGAACCCTGAGGCGCCGGCGTCATAGGGGACGAAACGGATCGGGCAGGAGCGAATATGCCGCTCCTGCCCGCGGTGCTTGTGCAGGGTATCTTTCAGCGGTCGCCGTAGCCCTGGGGGTGCCGGCGGTGCCATTCCCAGGCGCTGGCGACGATGTCCTCCAGGGCCGGCCAGCGCGGTTTCCAGCCCAGCTCGCGCTGGATTTTGGCGGAGCTGGCAATGAGCACGGGCGGGTCCCCCGGCCGGCGCGGCGCTTCCACCGCTGGGATGGGATGGCCGGTGACGCGCCGGCAGACCTCAATGACCTCCCGCACGGAAAACCCCTGTCCGTTCCCCAGGTTGTAGATCAGCCGTTCGTGCTGGTCGAGCGCTTCCAGGGCCAACACGTGCGCCGCCGCCAGGTCGTCCACATGGATGTAATCGCGCACACAGGTGCCGTCCGGAGTGGGATAGTCCGTGCCGAAGATGGCGATGTGCGGGCGTTGACCGAGGGCTACCTGCAGGGTCAGCGGGATGAGATGCGTCTCGGGATGATGGTCCTCACCGCGGTCGGGCCGGCCGCCGGCGGCGTTGAAATAGCGCAGGGCCGCATAGCGCAGTCCGTGGATGCGCCCGTACCATTCCAGCATGCGCTCCACCATGAGCTTGGATTCCCCGTAGACGTTCACCGGACGCAAGGGGGCTTCTTCTGGAATGGGAATTTCCTCGGCGATGCCGTACACGGCGGCCGTGGAGGAGAAGACCAAGCGCGGGACGCCGGCGCGCACGCAGGCTTCCAGCAGGTTCAGGGTGCCGCAGACGTTGTTGCGGAAATAACGCCCCGGCTCCTTCATGGATTCGCCGGCCTCGATAAAGGCGGCGAAGTCCATCACGGCATCCGCCCGAAAGCGCCGCAGGGCTTCCTCAATTTGTCCCCCGTGCGCCAGGTCTCCCTGCACGAACCCCGCGCCGGCCGGCACCGCGGCGCGATGCCCCTTGACCAGGGAATCGAAGACCATCACCTCGTGGCCGGCATCCAGCAGGCATTGGGCGGTCGCACTGCCGATATAGCCGGCGCCTCCAACGATCAGCACGCGCATCGTTCGCTCACCTCCGATGAAAAGATGGATGGTTGTTACGAGCTGTCATGGGCCAGGGGGCGTTTGGAGCATGCATTCAATCCGGCCGGCGGGCTACAGGCCGGTGATGAATCCCTTGTCCCAGGAGAAGGTCCGGCCCGGTGTGCGCAGATCAATACCTCCCTCGGCGATGGACTTCAACGTGAGCAGGTGCATGGTCCAGCCGACCAGCTCCTCGATCTGCAGTTCGGCCACGGCGGTGGAGTCGCCCACGTAGGTGCATTGGAGCTTCAGAATGGTGACGGTGTTTTGGCGGGAGAGTTCGAAGGTGATCTGGACCGCCGGCCAGGTGAAGCCGAAGCGCCGCGGGGGATCGAAGGCGGTCACCTTGTGCACGGAAATATCCTCCGGCCGCGGGTTGGGGCTCCATACCAGACGAAACTCGGCCTCTTCCTCGATGGTGCCTTCGCAGGCCAGGGCAAACCAGCGGGGGATGCCCTGAGGGGTGGCGAGCAGTTCCCAGACGGTCTGCTGAGGGGCGTAGATGGGAACCTTTAGGGTGGTGCGGTTGTGTTGAATAAATGGGATGGCCATGGACGAACCTCCACGGACACGCGGCGTGGCTGTCCCGTCGGCTGAATGTAAATCCATTATACCATCAAATGCCGGCGGAGACAATGTCCAACAAAGGTCACGGCAACGACTGCGAAGCCGGCCGGCGCGAGCCGTGGCGCCGCGCCAATTTGACACGGACGCCGTCTTCCATACAATAAATGTTTGCATTTTACTCAATCATTGGCGCCGCAGTCTGTCAGGCGCCCAGTACAGGAATGCCAAGTCATGGAGTCCGAACCGGATTTTGCCGCCATCCCCGCCGCTCTGCGGGAGAAAGTCACACAGGGCTGGGAAGTACGCCAGCGCCATTTTCCAGGCCGGCGCATCATCTTCGATTACCCGGTAGACACCGCCGTGGTCAGCCTCACGGGCACATCCTGCGCCCTACGCTGTGCCCACTGTAACGCCCGCTATCTCGAGCACATGCTCCCCATCGAGCAGGCGCTGGAAAAGGCGCCGGACGCTCCCAGCTATCTGATTTCCGGGGGAAGCGACCGCGCCGGCAAGGTGCCGGTGACCTCTCATTTGGATGAGATCGCCAGGCTGGCACAGCACGGCCGGCTGAACTGGCATGTCGGCCTGATTGATGAGAGCGAGATGGACGCCATCGCGCCCTATGTGCACACGGTGTCCTTCGACTTCGTGGGAGACGACGAGACCATCCGCGAGGTGTACGGGCTGGAGCGCACGGTGGAGGATTACGCCCGCACCTTTGTCGCGTTGCGCCGGCGCTTCCGCGTCGTGCCGCATATCACCATCGGCCTGCGCGGCGGCGCCATCGGCCATGAACTGCCGGCCCTGCGCATCCTGCGGGATATGCCCCGTTTCGACACGCTGGTCTTCCTGGTGCTCATCCCCACCGCCGGCACCGCGTACGAGGGCCGACAGCCGCCGGCGGTCGAGACCGCGCTGGACATCATCCTGGAGGGCCGGCTGATGTTCCCCGACGTGGAGATTTCCCTGGGGTGCATGCGGCCGCGCGGCGAATACCGCGATCGGCTGGATCCGCTGGCGGTATATGCCGGCGTCAACCGCATCGTCAGCCCGGCGCGCCCCGCGGTACAGGCCGCCGAAGCGCTGGGCCTGCAGATCGAGCGCCGGCGCGAGTGCTGTATCTTCTAGCTACGCCTCCGGTACCACGCCGTATCCTTCCAGCAGACCCAACTGTGCCATTCCCCAGACGATGACCGCCGCGGCCAGCACACAGCCGGCCAGGAAGGCCCAGTCCATGGGGCGCACATGCACATCCCGGTAATAGGTGCGGCGCGGCCGGGCGCCAACGGCCTGGGAATCCATGGCGATGGCCACCCGCTCCGATTTGCGGATGGCG
>JACIWP010000049.1 GCA_014360855.1 Anaerolineae bacterium | reverse complement strand
CAATTGGACAAATGCCAGTACATCATGGTATGTTAGTGTCACGACGCCCTCTCTGCTCTATGGTTGGTTTCGCAACTACCAAATAGCAGGAGGACGTCGTACTGTCAAAAGTGGGTAAGACCCAGGCGTACTGCTACTTGACGAATTTGGGCATTGTGGGTATAATGTTGAGTGTGTGCGGGTGTGACGCAGCGGTAGCGTACCTGCTTCCCAAGCAGGCTGTCGAGGGTTCGAATCCCTTCACCCGCTCCACATGACCGAAGCCCTCCGCGCGCGGAGGGCTTCTTTTTGTCCCGTATCACTTGACGAGCCGGCCAACCCGAGGTATAATTTGTGCAATTCTGCACGAATGCACCCGCAAGGAGGTGTCGGATGGCCGGGTCCGTGCTTCTGCCAAAACCGTGTCTCATGCGCCTGCCCCATTACTACCGCCGGCTCCTGCAGGCCATGCATGAAGGCCAGAGCATTATCTCCTCCGACGAACTGGGCGAAGAGGCCGGCGTGCCAGCGGCCCAGGCCCGCAAAGACCTGAGCTACCTGGGAGAATTCGGCCGGCCAGGTGTCGGCTACGACGTCTACGAACTGGCCGCCCATCTGGAGAAAGTCCTCGGCCTCAACGAACCCAAAAAGGCCATCCTCATCGGCGTGGGGAACCTGGGACGCGCCCTGGCGTCCTACCCGGGCTTCGCCCGCTACCGCCTGCAGATTGTCGCCGCTTTCGACGTCGACCCCGCGAAAATCGGACAGCGCATCGGCAGTATCCCTGTGCTCCCATTGGAGGAGCTGGAGACGTTCGTCCGCCAGAAGGACGTGCGCATGGCCATCCTGGCCGTGCCGGCCCCACAGGCCCAATCCATCGCGGAGCGCCTGTCCGCCACCGGCATCCGCCTTATCTGGAACTTCGCCCCAGTATCCCTGCGCGTCCCCGAAGGGGTGAAGGTGTTCAACGAAGATCTGGCCGCCCGATTGGCGACCCTCTCATTCTACCTCGTTCAGCACTCATCGTAGCTATCTTTTCTTCAGGAGGAACCCGATGATCTCTCGCCGCAGTTTCCTGAAACAAGTGGGGCTGGCGGCCGGCGGAACCCTGCTGGCCGGCAGTGGTCTGTCCATGCTCCCGGGGTGTTCAGCGGGGAAGAAGCTGGAGAAGCTGGCCATCCAGGCGCCGGCCTCGCCCCCATCCATCGCGCTGGCCAAACTGGTGCATGACAACGCCTTCGCCGGCCTGGCCGATAGCTCCGAATTCCTGCTGTGGAAGACGGCGGATGAGATGCGCGCCCGCATCACCAGCGGCCAGGCCCACATCTCCGGCCTGCCGGTGAATGTGGCCGCGGCGCTCTACAACAAAGGGCTGGGCGTCCAGCTCGCAAACGTGTACATCTGGGGCATCCTGTACCTGGTCAGCGCGGATGAAAACATCCAGAGCTGGGAGGATCTGCGCGGCCAGGAAGTGCTGATCCCCTTCCAGGGGGATCTGCCGGACCTGATGACCCAACTTCTCCTGCAGTATCGGGGCATGGCATTGGGCAAGGATATCACGGCGCGCTATGTCACTGCCGCGCCGGAGGCGGCCAACCTGCTGGCCGCCGGCCAGGCCAAGCATGCCGTGCTCTCCGAGCCTTCCGCCACCCTGGCTCTGCTCAAGGCCAAGGGCGCCGGCATCACCCTGCATCGCGTCATTGACTATCAGGCGGACTGGGCGACCATGACCGGACAGCCCCCACGCCTGCCCATGGCCGGCGTCGCCGTGCTCCCCAGCCTGACCAAGGAATATCCGCAGGTCATCACGCGCCTGCAGAGCGCGCACGCGGAGGCCGTCGCCTGGGTGCGCGATCATCCCAAAGAGGCCGCCACCCTGGGCACGCAGTACATCCCGGAGATGCCGGCCCAGGCCATGGAGGCTTCGCTCCCCCACATCGTCTTCGAATGGGTTTCTGCCAAAGACGCCCGCAAGGAGATCGAGTTCTTCTTCAACGAGCTGGCGAAGCTGTCGCCGGCGATTTACGGGGGCAAGCTGCCGGGCGATGACTTCTATATCACCGGTTGAGCGAGTATGGCGCTATGCCCTGGGTGTCGCAGCGCTGCTGGCCATATGGAGCGCGCTGGCGGCCTATTACCCAACGGTGCTGGTGCCTTCGCCGCTGGAAACCGCCCAGGCCCTGGCGGAACTGGCGTCCAGCGGTGAGCTGTTCCGACAGGCCGGCGTCTCCCTGGCCCGCATCCTGATCGCCTTCAGCATCAGCGTGCTGGTGGGCGGGACCGCCGGCCTGTTGGTGGGATTCCGGCCGCGCTGGCATCCGCTGATTCAGCCGGCGGTCAGCCTGGCCATGAGCGCTCCCCCTATCTCCTGGCTGGTGCTGGCCCTGGTGTGGTTCGGCACCGGCTCTGTGACCCCCATTTTCACCAGTGTGGTGGTCAGCGCGCCGGTGGTCTTTGCCAACGTGTATGAAGGAGTGCGCGCCCTGGACCCGGATTTGCTGGCCATGGCCCGCGCCTACGGCGCCCGCGGCCGCACCCTGTTCGAAGATGTCTATCTGCCGGCTCTGACGCCCCACCTCTTCGCCGGCCTGCAGGTCGCCGCCAGCCTCTCGGTGCGCGTCGGCATCATGGGCGAACTGCTGGGAAGCGATGCCGGCGTGGGATATGCCCTGGCCCTCGCCCGCATTTATCTCGAGACGCCGCGCGTCTTCGCCTGGGTGCTGGTCACGGTCACCCTGCTGGCACTGCTGGAAGCCGGCCTGGTGCGGACCCTTCAGCGCCGCGCCGAGGCCTGGAAGCGGGCGCGGTGAGGAGGGGCACGATGGCGCCGGCGGATGACCCTGTCCTGACCATGCGGAATGTCTCCAAATCTTTCCCGGGCCGGCCGGTCCTGAAGGACTGGAACCTGGATGTTGGGGAGGGAGAAATCCTCTGCATCTTGGGGCCGTCCGGCTGTGGGAAAACCACCCTGCTCAACCTCATCGCCGGCCTGCTGGCGCCCGACGCCGGCGAGATACGCCGGCCGGCATGCCTGGGCTACGTCTTTCAGGAGCCGCGGCTCCTGCCGTGGCGCACGGTGCGGGAGAACATCGCCTTCGGGCTCAAAGCGCGCGGCGTACGGGAGGAGGAGCGCCGGCAGGTGGCAGACCGGCTCATCGGACATATGGGCCTGGAGCCCTTCGCCGACCATTACCCGCATCAGCTCAGCGGAGGCATGCGTCAGCGAGTAGCGCTGGCGCGCGCCTTGGCGGTGGACCCGGAACTGCTCCTGCTGGACGAACCCTTCAAATCCCTGGATGTGCTCCTGCGCCTGGAGCTGGTGCGCCTGCTGGTGGAGGAATGGCGCATCTCCCCGCGCCCCATTATCTTTGTCACCCACGAGGTGCAGGAGGCGGCGCTGGTGGCGCATCGCGTTCTCATCATGCGGGGGCTGCCGGCCCAGGTTGCCGGCACCTTCACCCTGGGACGCTCGCCGGCGGAGCGCCGGCCGGAGGACCCGGACGTGGTGCGCTTCGCCGCACAGTTGTACCAGGAACTGCTGGCCGCCGCGCAGACGCGTCCCTGAACACAGTGCGGCCTTCCGATACATTCGGAAGGCCGCACTGTGCAGCGCATGCCCCGCAAGCGTTCGTTTCCGCTACTCTTTCGGCCGCAGATAAATGAACCAGTACACCAGACCCACCAGGCCGGCGCCGCCGATGATGTTCCCGATGGTCACCGGCAGGAGGTTGCGCAGGAAGAAGTTGGCCCAGGTGAGATTGGCGAAATCGGCCGCGGTCTTGCCAATGGAACTGAGGAACGCGGCGTTGCTCTTGATAAACAGCCCGACGGAGATGAAGTACATATTGGCGACGCTGTGCTCAAAGCCGGCGGCCACGAAGGCACTGATGGGAAAGATGATGGCCAGGATTTTGTCGGTGGTGGAGCGGCCGCTGAAGGTGAGCCAGACAGCAAGACACACCAGGGCGTTACACATCACGCCCAGGGCAATCGCCTGAATGAAATCCAGATTGCACTTGGCGTTGGCGGTGCTCAGTGCCACCAGCCCCACCGCTCCCTTGCCGAAGGTGTACTGTTTGGTGAGGTACATGATGGCAGCGGTGAGGATGGAGCCGACGAAGTTACCGACATACACAATGACCCAGTTGCGCAGGAGCTGGAGCAGTGTTACCTTGCCGTTGACCCAGGCTATGATGATGAGGTTATTGCCGGTGAAGAGCTCCGCGCCGGCCACGACCACCAGGATAAGGCCGAGGCAGAAGACCAGGCCGCTGAGCAGTCGCACGACACCGTAGGGCAGGGCATCGCCGGCGCCGGCGGCAACTGTGGTGGCGAAGACGGCGCCGCAGGCGATGAATGCGCCGGCCAGTACTGCTAGGGCGAACATCACTGAGGCACTCATGCTGGCTTTGCGCACACCGATGGCTTCGGCACGGCCGGCCATTTCGGGCGGCAGGAACGCATCAAAACGGAACGTTTCTGTGGACATGGGACCTTCCTCCATCCAGCCGAGATGTGTGAGTTGTTACAGGCGCAACCGGGCCATCCAGTGTCTGGAGAGTCTGCGCGGCATGGAATTGGATATCTCTGAAGCCTCGACCGTTTTGGTGAGGACACCGGCCGCGTCTCCACCAGATTCCCACTGCGCGCCCAATGGTCGACAGCTAATATACTCCAAATCTCAAAGATTGTCAACATGCCGGCTGGGCTGTGATACATATCACGAAATCTGGCGATGCATTGCATTTTTGCGGCGCGGGCTTTGCCGTGGTTGCCGCGGCTCCCCGGCGCCAGGCAAAGCACAAGCAATCCCCCGCGTTGCACAGGAGAGCTATTTGTGGTATAGTACAGCCAACCTGGAACGAAAGGAGGGCCGGCCAATGTAAGCTACATCCGCATGGCAGTGGGGAAGCGACAGCGCATGGACTCATCTGCATCCACGCAGGTGAGTTGACGAGGGGGAGGTTCCCCGGCGCGAGCCGGGGCTAATCCGCCAGCCGGCGGAGAAAATCGAAGGATCAGCGGATGCCTCCAGGGACGGCCACGTCCCTCACGCTTCCCCTCCTGAGCGTGACGAAAGCCCTTCCACAACGCCCGCGGGCGACCGCTGGGACAAAGGGATGGGCAGTGGCGATCAACCCCATACCTAATCCACACCATCACACAGGAGGGATTCCAGCATGTGCGGGATCGTCGGATACGTTGGACCGCGCCCGGCCGCGCCCATCATCCTGGAGGGCCTGCGCCGGCTCGAATACCGCGGCTACGACTCGGCCGGCCTGGCCGTCATTCAGGAAGGGCGCATCGAACTGCGCCGCAACGTCGGCAAACTGTCCGCCCTGGCGGAAAACCTGGAGCGCAGCCCCGTCCACGGCTACATCGGCATCGGCCACACCCGCTGGGCCACCCACGGCAAGCCCAGCGAATACAACGCCCATCCCCACCAGGACTGCACGGGGGAAATCGTCGTCATCCACAACGGCATCGTGGAGAACTTCCTCGAACTGCGCCGGCGCCTGCTGGCCGAGGGCCATACCTTCCACTCCGAAACCGATACCGAGGTGATGGCCCATCTGGTGGAGGAGTACATGGCCGGCGGTGCCAGCCTGTTGGAAGCGGTGCGCCGCATGCTGGGGGATATCCGGGGCGCGCACGGCATCGTGGTCATGTCCACGCGGGCGCCCGGACAACTGGTCGCGGCGCGCATGGGCAATGCCGGCGGCGTGACGCTTGGCATCGGCGAGGGGGAGATGTTCATCGCCTCGGACCTGCCGGCCATCTTGGAGCATACCCGCCGCATGGTCTTCCTGGAGGATCGCCAGCTTGCCCTGGTGTGGGCGGACGGCTTCGAGTGCTACACCGCCGACGGCCGGCGTGTCACCCCACAGGTGCATGAAATCCCCTGGGACCCCGTCTCCGCCGCCAAGGGCGAGTACAAGCACTTTATGCAGAAAGAAATCTATGAGCAGGCCCGCTCCATCACCGACACCATCCGCGGCCGCGTCGACTTCGAGAAGGGTGAGGTCTACTTGCCGGATGTGCATATCAATGCCGAGAACGTGTGGGACATCCACAAAGTGGTCATCGTAGCCTGCGGCACCTCGTATTACGCCGGCCTGGTGGGCAAATTCCTGCTGGAATCGCTGGCCCGTCTGCCGGTGGAGGTGGACTACAGCTCCGAATTCCGCTATCGCGATCCGCTGATTGACCAGCATACCCTGACCATCGCCATCACGCAGTCGGGGGAGACGGTGGACACCCTGGCCGCCATGGAGGAAGCGCGGCGCAAGGGCGCCCGCCTGCTCTCCATCGTCAACATGATCGGCAGTCAGGCCCAGCGCATCGCCGACGATGTGATCACCATGCAGGCCGGCCCGGAGATCGGCGTGGCATCCACCAAAGCCTTCACCGCTTCCCTGGTGGACCTGTACCTGCTGGGCATCCTGCTGGGCACCCTGCGCGGCACCCTGCCGGCCGAGCGCCGCATGGAACTGGTGGACGAGCTGGCGCGCCTGCCGGAAAAGGTGGGGCGCGTGCTGGGGGACGGCAACGCCTATGAGGAACTGGCACGCCTCTTCTTCCAGCGCCAGAACTTCCTCTACCTGGGGCGAGGCATCAACTATCCCGTCGCGCTGGAGGGGGCGCTCAAGCTCAAGGAAATCAGCTACATCCACGCCGAGGGCTATCCCGCCGGCGAGATGAAGCACGGCCCCATCGCCCTGATCGACAAGAATATGCCGGTGGTGGCCATCGCCGTGCGCGACCACGTCTACGACAAAATGATCAGCCAGGTGGAGCAGGTCAAGGCGCGCGACGGCGTGGTCATCGCCCTGGCCACCCAGGGGGACGATGCCATCGCGGAGAAGGCGGATCACGTGCTCTACATCCCGCCGGCGTCCCCCTTGCTGACACCTGTGCTGGCCGTCATCCCGCTCCAGCTCTTCGCCTATCATGTGGCGGTGCGGCGCGGCGCCGACGTGGACCAGCCGCGCAACCTGGCCAAGAGTGTGACGGTCGAATAAAGCGGGCTTCCCGCGACGCCGGCCCGCCGGCAGGGTTTTATCCCTCGGCAGGCCGGCGCCCTTCCTAATTCGCCGGCCCTGGGGAGCGGTGGACATGTCCCGAGCAAAGGCCTCGCACGCCGAGTTTGTATCGGACTGGCTGGCAGAGCTGGCGCTGATTGCAGTGGCCAACATCTGCCTGGTGCTGAGCGCCCAGACGGCGGTGCGCCTGCCCTTCACGCCCGTGCCCATCACCGCGCAGACGCTGGCGGTGCTGATGGCCGGCGCCCTGCTGGGCCGCCGGCGCGGCGCCCTGGCCGTGGCAGCCTATCTGGCCGAAGGAGCGGCGGGACTGCCGGTTTTCGCCGGCGGCGCAGGGGGCTTGCCCTACATGCTGGGGCCGACCGGCGGATATCTGGCCGGCTTCCTGTTCGCCGCGTACCTCACCGGCGGGCTGAAAGACCGCGGCTGGGACCGCCGGCCCCTGTCCGCCCTGTCGATGCTGGCGCTGGGCAACCTGGCCATTTACCTGCCCGGCCTGCTTTGGCTGTCGCGCTTCGTCGGCCCGGAAAAGGCGCTGGCCCTCGGCTTCTTCCCCTTCCTACTCGGCGACGCCCTGAAGCTGGTGCTGGGAGCGCCGGCCCTCCTGCTGGCGCGGCGCCGGCGCTGAAAGGCCTCCATGCGCATCATCTTCCTGGCACCGTTCGGGCTGGGCGTGCGGGCCACGACCTCCGCCCGGGCCCTGCCGCTGGCCGGCGCGCTGGCACAGCGCGGCCATGAGGTCATGCTGATCATCCCGCCCTGGGACACGCCCGGGGATTCCGAGCGCACGTATCAGGACGCCGGCGTGACCGTGCATCACCTGCGGGCGGACGACCTGATGTGCCCCCGCTTTTCCCTGCGCCTGGCGGGGCGCGTCTGCCGGCAGATTGCCGCCTATCAGCCCGATATCTTGCACATCTTCAAGCCGGTGGGATACGGCGGCGCGGCGGGGATGTGGATCACCGCGCACCACCGCCGGCCGGCCGTCATCTACGATCTGGACGATTGGGAGGGGTGCGCTGGCTGGGCCGGCCGCATCAGCCGCTGGCCGGGGGAAGGACTCCTGCGCGAGTTCCAGGAGCGCTGGGCGTTAAGACACGCCGAAGGGCTGACGGCCGCCAGCCGGCTCCTGGTCTCCCGCGCTCGGGAAGCCGGCCGCCTTCCCGAGGAAATCCTGTACCTTCCCAACGGATGCCCGCAAGATATACCCCAACCGTTCACGCCGGCCTGGCAGGAGCGGAGGGCGCGGGCGCGCCAACGCTGGGCACTGCCGGCGGATGCCTTGGTCGCCTTATGGAGCACACGCCTTCATGAAGTGGAGCCTGCCCGCGCCGCGCGGCTCTTTGCGTCGCTGTGCAGTGCCGTGCCGGCCCTGACCCTGCTGACCGCCGGCGCCGGCCTGGCCGGCGAAGAGCAAATATGGCAGGAGCTGGCCCAGGCAGACCCGCATCTCCGCCGGCAAAGCCGCTACCTGGGGCAACTGCCGCCGACGGAGTGGCAGGACGTCGTCATCGCCAGCGACCTGGGCCTTTTCCCGCAGGACGACCATCTCATCAACCGGGCGCGCTGCCCGGCCAGACTGCCCCATATGATGGCCGCCGGCCTGCCCATCGTCGCGGAGGATGTCGGGGAGGCCAGCACGTACATCGCCCATGGCGAGAGCGGCTGGCTGGTGCCGGCGGGGGATGACCAAGCGATCGTCGCGACAGCTCGCAGTGTGCTGCAGGATGAAGCGGTACGGGTCCAGATCGGGAAAAGGGCCGCGGCGCGTGCGCGGGAGCGCTTCGCCTGGAGCCGGCTGGCGGAAGAGCTGGAACAGTTCTACAAGCGGATTTGGCGCCGGCACACTTCGCGCTACAATGTCGTTACCGCTCAGCGCTAAGGGAACGCATCAGATGCCTGTAAGATTGCGGACTTGGCTGTTCCAGTGGGGGCCGGCGATCGTCTGGATGGGAGCCATCTTCTTCGTCTCCGCCCAATCCAGCCTGCCGCAGGCGCCGGATACCCTGCTGGACCTGATATTGAAAAAGGGACTGCACATGATCGCCTACGGGGTGCTGGCCGGCCTGTTCTGGCGCGCCCTGAACGGCCGTCCTGCGCTCCCGCGAGCCGGCATGAGCTGGCTCCTGGCGGTGCTCTACGCCGCCACCGACGAGTATCACCAGACCTTTGTGCCCGGCCGGCACGGCCGGCCCATGGATCTGCTATTTGACGGGATGGGAGCGCTGATCGCGCTGTGGCTCCTCTGGCGTTGGGAGCGCCGGCATGTCACGCCGGCGGCACCCGGTCCCAGCGCGCGGCCGGAGGAGATCCCTCACTCCGCCGACCCATCCATCTCCGACTGAAAGCCTTCCAGGGAGTCCTCCGGCAGAGGGCCGGCGGCTTCGATGATAATTTCCCCGAACAACCCCTCCTGATAGACGCGGATGGCCCGCCGCTTGAGCAGTTCCAGCACTGCCAGCAGGGTGACCACAATTTCGACGCGTGAGGCGGCTTCGTTCAGCAGGGAGCGGAAGGTGAAGGGCTGGCCGGCGCGCGCCCGCTCCAGGATATGGCGGGCGCGCTGGGCAACGGTCACAGTGAAGGGCCGCACCACATGGTCCACCGGAGGTGCCGGCGGCGCCACAGCCAGCGCCTGCCGTACCGCCGCCACCAGATCCGCCAGGGTGATGCCGCCGAGGTCAATACTGCCCTGCGACTTGGGGATGGATGCCACCCGCACGTAGGAGCGCAGGCCCTTTTGCTCGCGCTCTCCCAACTGGCGCGCCACCTCTTTGAAGCGCTTGTACTCGCGGAGCTGGCGGGCAAGCTGTTCGCCGGGGTCCTCTTCCTCTTCTTCCGGCGGCGCCGGCGGCTTGGGCAGTAAGGCGCGCGACTTGATCCAGATCAACTGCGCGGCGATGACCAGGAAATCCGCCAGGTGATCGGCGTTGACCCGCTCCATCTGCTCGATGTACTGCAGGTACTGGTCGGTAATCTGCACCAGCGAGATAGCAGTGATGTCCAGCTCCTCCCGCTCGATGAGGTGCAGGAGCAGGTCCAGCGGCCCTTCGAAGACAGGGAGCGAGATGGTGTACTCTCGGGGCGAAGGAGGTGAATCGGGAAGGCCGGCCGGCGGCGCTTCTACATGCATCATAGGCCCACGCTCAGGAAACGCTGGTCCTGTTCCACCATACGCTCGAAGAGCTGGCGCAGACGGTCCGGGTCACTCTCCGAGATGCGCTCCACGATACAGCCAGCCTCCTGCAGGTGAACCTCCACCGCCGGCGGGAATTTGCCCTCATCCCCCACGATGGTCACATATTCCGCCTGGCTGGCGGTCTCAATGGAGAAGCCGCAGATGGGCTGGAAGCGGGCGATATAGCGGCGGGCGGCATCCCACGCCTGCTCATCCCAGCGGCCGGCCTCCTGCCAGAAGAGCAGATAATGGCCGATGGCGCGCTGACGCCGGCGGCCGGCCGCGGTCTGCAGTTCCTCAACCCGCCGCAACAGCTCTTCGCGCCAGCGGACACCCTCATTCCATTGCGAGCCGGGGCATTCCACATCCACCAGCTCGCCGTGCCCGACAATGCCGCCGGCGCGGGCGTGCAGGCCGAAGCGCCCGCAGAGATAGGCGCACAATGCCGCGGCGGCATCGAGCTGGGCCGAGGTCGGCAGGGCATCGTCCAGGAAACGGCCGGCCAGACAGATGCCCACGCTGGTCTCATTGCCCACCCGGGTATGAAAGGCGATAGTTTCCAGCGGATTGGTCTGGATAATCGTGCCCTCTGCGGTAATGAAATAATGGTAGCCGATGGCCGGCCAGCCGCGCTGGCGCACCTGGAACCCGGCGATGGTCTCCGGCCCGATCTCGGCCGGCAGGGCGCTGTGATGGATGACCAGCCGCTCGATATCCGCCAGCGAACGCCGCTCGTAGCTTTCGGAGGGACTGCGGGGCAGTATCTCACTGTGGTCCTCGATGGCCGGCGCTTCGACGAACGGCGGGGCGGGCAGGGCGCTTCTCAGCCGGCGCACTTCCTCGCGCAGCCATGCCAGCTCCGCCTGAAGCCCCTCGGCAGTTGATGCAGAAGCTCCTCCGTCCATCTCGCCGGCGAGATAGCGTGCGTCTCGTTCGTCCATCATCCGTTTGCTCCTCCCTCTTTACAACCCGCAGTCCCATTATAACGGATTGTCCGCACTTTGTCCACGTCGAACGGCCGGCGGAGCGCCGGGAGGAGGACAAGACGCCGCATTGTGCCGCCGGCGCTCTCGTGCTATAATACACGCCGGACCACCCGACACTGCCGCACATGAGGAGCTGGCCATGGACTGCATCTTCTGCGAGATCGCGGCCGGCCGGGCGCCGGCCAGCGTTGTCTATCAGGACGACGAAGTCATGGCGTTCATGGACATCATCCCCGTACTGCCGGGGCATCTCCTGATCATCCCCAAAACCCATTACCGCAATATTTTCGACGCGCCGCCGGAGGTGGCCGGCAAACTGCTGGAGACGGCGGCACGCCTGGCGCCGGCTGTGCGCCAGGCCACCGGCTGTGCCGGCCTGAACTGCCACGTCGCCAATGAGGCGGCCGCCGGCCAGGAGGTCTGGCACCTGCATCTGCATCTCCTGCCCCGCTATCCCGGCGATGGCTTTGGCTTCCGCTTCCCATCCGGGTACGGCCGGCGGGCCTCGCGCCCGGAACTGGACGAGATGGCGGAACGCATTCGCCAGGCCCTGCAAGCCCTGGTATAGCCCGTTTTCTGCTCGCGCCGAGCAAGGAGGGAGCACATGAAGGTTGTGGTGTTGGGAGGAGCTGGTGATATGGGTAGCGCGGCCGTCTGGGATTTGGCCGCACAGCCCCAGGTGGAGCGCATCACCATCGCGGATTACAACTTCGAGGGTGCTCAACGCCTGGCGCAGTTGGTCGGGGATAAGGCCCAGGCGCTGTGGGTGGATGCCAACGACCATGACCTGCTGGTGCAGGTCATCGCCGGCCACGACGCAGCCGCCGGCGCCATCGGGCCCTTCTACAAGTACGAGGCCAAGATGGCCCGCGCCGCCATCGAAGCCGGCGTCCCCTATATCAGCCTGTGCGATGACTACGACGCCGCCCAGGCAGTGCTGGAGCTGGACCCTCTGGCCAAGGAAAGGGGGGTAACCGTTATCACCGGCCTGGGCTGGACGCCGGGGTTATCGAACGTGCTGGCCCGCCGCGCCGCCGACCAGCTCGATGAGGTGGACGAGATCCATGTGGCCTGGGCCGGCAGTGCCTCGGACAGCGAGGGCTACGCCGTCATCCTGCACACCATTCACATTTTCACCGGCATGGTGCCCTCGTTCCAGAACGGCGAGCTGGTGAGCGTGCCGGCCGGCTCCGGCCGCGAGCTGGTGCGCTTCCCCGACCCGGTGGGCGACATCTACGTGTACCACCTGGGCCATCCGGAGCCGGTGACCCTGCCGCGCTTTTTGCCAGGCGTGAAGACGGTTACCTTGAAGGGCGGGCTCTCGGAAGATGAGCTGAACCGCCTGGCGATGTTCCTGAACCGCATCGGCCTGACCCGCACGCCGGCGCGCAAGGATGCCCTGGGCAAGGTCATCAAAATGGCCCTGCCGCTCCTTTCCCACATTGGCGCGCCGGAAGAACCATGTTCGGCGATTCGCGTGGATGTCCACGGCCGCAAGAACGGCAAGCCCCAGCTCATCTCGTACGGCGCCGCCGACCACATGAACCGGCTGACCGGCATTCCGCTGGCCATCGGGACGGTCATGCTGGGCGCGGGACAGATCAAAGCCAAGGGGGTCCTGGCGCCGGAGGCCTGCATTGACCCGCGCGCCTTCCTGCGGGAGCTGGAAAAGCGCAACATCATCATCCATGACATGACGCGCTACGTGCCGGCCCTGCGCGAGCCAAAGGGCGGCATTTCGCTGTCGCGCGCCATGCTCTTCGCCGGCATTGCGGCCCTCCTGGCCTGGTGGATGGGCCGGCGCTCGCGAGGGTAACCCGTGTGCGGGTGACAGGCTCCGGCGAGGAGCCTGTCACCCGCCTTCGTCCCCGAGGAAAAGCCGGCGGAGGGCCGGCGGAATGGGCACCGGCTCCCTCCGATCCAGGTCCACCATCACCTGTACGGTATAGCCCTCCGCCAGCAGAGTTTCCCCACGGCGGACCTGATAGCGGAAGCGGAAGCTACTGCGCCGCATTTCGTCGATCCAGGTGCGGATGGTGACGAGGTCGTCGAAGAAGGCCGGCGCGTAATAGCGGCACTGCGCCTCCACAATCATGATGCCCAGGCCCTGTGCCTCGAAATCGGCGTAGGAGATGCCGTGCCGGCGGATAAACTCCACGCGCCCGACCTCGAACCAGACCAGATAGTTGGCGTAATAGACCACACCCTGGGCATCGGTCTCGGCATAGCGCACGCGCAGGCTGGTCTCGACCGCCGGCGCAGAGGCGGCAGGGCCTTCCTCGCTCATCCGTCAATCTCCCGGGCGATGGCCCGTCCCAGCCGGCGAATGCCCTCGCGGATCATCTCCGGGCTGGCATTGGAGTAGTTCAGCCGCATGGTATTATGCCCGCCGCCGTTGGGGAAGAAGGCCGCGCCCGGCACGAATGCCACTTTCTCCTCCAGCGCCACCCGCAGTAGTTTGGCCGCATCAACCTTTTCCGGCAGGCGCACCCACAGGAACATGCCGCCCTGCGGCCGCGTCCAGGTGACCCCCTCGGGGAAGAACTCCTCCATGGCCGCCAGCATGACATCGCGCCGCTCCTTGTACACCTTGCGGATGATCTGCACGTGCCGCTTCAGGATGCCGCGCTGGCAGATATCGTTGGCCACCATCTGCACAAAGGTGCTGGTGTGCAAGTCCGCCGCCTGTTTGGCCATGATCAAGCGGTCAATGACGCGGCCGGGCGCGGTGACCCATCCCAGGCGAATGCCAGGCGCCAGGGTTTTGGAGAAGGTGCTCAGGTAGATGACGTTCTCCTTGTGGAGCACGATGATGGGCACCAGGTCCTTACCCTCGAAGCGCAGTTCGCCGTATGGGTCGTCCTCGATGATGGGGACACCGTACTTGCCGGCAATCTCCACCAACCGGTAACGCCGTTCTTCCGCAAGGGTGACGCCGGCGGGGTTGTGGAAATTCGGCAGTACGTAGATGAACTTGACCTTCTCCCGCTTCAGTATCTCTTCCAGCTTATCCACCTGCATGCCGTCATCAT
>JACIWP010000048.1 GCA_014360855.1 Anaerolineae bacterium | reverse complement strand
AGCGCCGCCTGGATGGCCCTGCGCCTCTTGGCTATGCCCTGGATCCTCAAGCCCCGACTGATCAGACGCGCTCTCTTCACCTACCGATGGTCTCTCGCCTATGAAAGTGGGTAAGAGTCAGGATTGGAGAAAATAAACGTAAAGAATCCGCATCGGGGTCACTGTCCCACAGCCGGCGCCCACGCTGTCAGCTCCCAACGCTCGCGGTAGGCGTTATGCAGGAGATAGCGCTCGCGCAGTACTTCCCCGACGCCGGCGCAGAAGGTCACCCACTGTACCTCCCCCGCCCCACTGCCGGCCAGGTGGTAACAGCCGGAGAAGCGGCCGGCCAGCGTCTCGGCGGTGCCGCTGGAGCGCACCTCCCATGTCATCCGGTCGGGGCCGGCCTGTCCCCAGCGGTCCCCGACCTGCATGGGCCAGATGAAGCGCAGGGACTGGGCCTGCAGTTCGTCCGATGCCAGCAGGGCTTCGCCGGCGTACCCCGCCGGCACGCTCATCAGCCGGCCGTCCATGAGCACCAGTTCACAGAAGCTGTCCAGCAGGGGGGCGGCCAGTTCGTGGGTACCTTCCCTCTGCAGTGCGACGAATTGGGCATCCTCTTGTTCCGTGATGGACGTCACTGTCTCGGTCACCAGCGTCGAGGCCCTCCACCACCAGCCCTCCACCCGCTGAACGGTTTCCACCCGATACACCCACTGCTTCCCCACCGCGAGGGGATAGGCTTCGGCCAGGGTGGAAAACGTGCGGGCTTCTGGCGAGCCGGCCGAGACCGCCGGCATCTCGCTCTGCGTCCAC
Source organism: Anaerolineae bacterium (assembly GCA_014360855.1). NCBI lineage: Bacteria > Bacillati > Chloroflexota > Anaerolineae > Anaerolineae bacterium. Next base: position 13,546 of record JACIWP010000048.1, on the reverse strand, counting down.
TGCACCGGGTTCACCGCCGTGACGTTCACCCGAATCTCCCAGTGCAAATGACTGCCGGTCGAAAGGCCAGTGTTCCCCACCCGGCCGATGATGTCGCCGGGCTTGACGGACTGGCCGGCGTTCACCAAGATTTCGGATAGATGCCAGAAGCCGGAATAAACCCCCAGCCCATGGTCAATCACGACCGCTCTGCCCCGCACGGTCAGCGGTTCCGCCAGGGCAATGCGGCCGGCGGCCGGCGCATACACCGGCGTGCCCTCCGGCGCGCCGAAATCCAGCCCCTCGTGATAGCTGGAGACTGGCCCACCGTTATAGGAGCGGCGCTCGCCGAAGGCGGAGGTGATCCGGCGCACGCTCGCCTCCAGCGGATAGCGGAACGTCCCGGACCACAACTTCTCCGATGTCCGCTGGGAGAAAATGCCGGCCAGGCGTGTCCATTCGGCGCGGATCAGCTCGGCGTTCAGGAGGCCGGCCTTCTCGCTGGAGGGCGGGATGACGATGTCATATGTCTCGAACGTGCCGGCCACCACGTACAGGTTGACCGACAGCCGGCCGATGGGCTGGGAGTCACCTTGGCCGGAAGCGGGGTAGGCGCGCAGTTCCACGGGGTAGATGCCCGGCTCCTGCATGGCATGCACCGGCAGTAGGGTCCAGGAGCGGAGGCCTTCCTGGACGAAGGGCACTTCGTCCCCCTTATACACGGCCGTCAAGCGCGCCGGCCGCTCGGTGATGACTTCGCAGGTGACCGTCTCGCCCTGCACCGCCGGCCAGGGGGACAGGTGTACTCGCACAAAAGGCGAGGAAAGGGGGCCGGCAAGCGGGGAAGCCGGCAGATAGACCAGCAGGCGCTGACCCACCTCGATCCAATCGGGGTTCGTGATGCCGTTCCAGCGCACCAGGTCTTCCACGCTGACACCATAGCGCTGGGCGATCAGGGAGAGCGTTTCGCCGGGCTGGACAATGTGCACGGCGCCCTGCGCCGGCGGCCCGGCCAGCACCTGGCCGGCGCAGGCCGCGCCCAGCACCAGCATCAGCACGATGATAATAATGACCTGCACAGCGCCTGTGCGATGTTGATACATGCATCCCCCTGGTATTCAAACGCCTGGGCCGGCCCTCATGTTCCAGCGGCCGATGCGTCGAGCGCGCGCAGTATCGCCGGCGTCACGTCGGTGATGGCGCGGGCCGGGCGGAACAGCTCTGCCGCCGGCCCCACCACCAGCAGGAGCACGGGGTTCTCCGTGTGCAGTTTGGTCTCCATGTTCTCGAAGTTGCCGTGGTCACTGCACAGCACCAGGCTGTCCGCCGGCCGCATGGATTCGACCACCCCCTGCAGAAAGGCGTCCAGGGCGTGGACCAGCCAGCGCGGCGTATGGGGCAGGCGCCGGTGGCCGATCATATCGGGGAGAAAGCTCTCGTACAGCACCAGGTCGTATTCCCGGCCCAGCGCGGCCAGATTGCGCCCGGCTTCCGCCGGCCGGCGGTACGCGCCGCGGATGCCGAAATAGCGCGGGAAAATGGAGTGGGTGAAGTCCCAATAGACCGCCTGGCCGCGCGCCAGGTCGCGAAAGTCACGGAACGGCAGGCCGGCGGCCAGGTTGGTCAGGGTCGTGGCGCTGTGCCGGCGCTTCCCTTCCTCCACCAACTGCCAGTACACGTCGGTGTAGGCGTTGGCGAAGGTGGCGCGCCGGCCGGCGGCCGCCGCCCGTTTGAGGATACTGTGCTCGGCGATGATTTCCTGGAGCCGGCCGTTCGGATAGCCCGTGACATGGGTGCCCAGCAGGGCCGGCGCGTTCACGCCGGTGAACAGCGCCGTTTGGCCGGTGGCGCTCTGGGGCACGCCTGGCACTCCGAGACAGGCGTCCACGCCGCGCGCCAGCAGGTCGGGCCGCTCTACAAAGAGGGCCTGGGTTAGCCGCTGACCCAGCAGACCCTCCAGGAAGGGCGCAGGATAGCGCCAGAAGGGATTGCTGTCATCCGGCCGGCCCAGGCCGACCCCATCCAGGAAAATGAACAGGACTGCCAATGCCTTTTATCCCAGCTTATACCCGATTTTGCGCAGAAACTGCTTGCGCCAGGCGATGTCTTCCTCGCCCTCGATGCCCTTTGTCTTCACGCCGTCAATGACGCCCAGGATGCCGCGCCCCTGCTCTGTCTCGGCGATGACGACCTGCACCGGGTTGGCGGTGGCGCAGAAGATGCGGCACACCTCCGGCACCATCTTGACCGCGTTGAGCACGTTGATGGGGTAGACGTTGCGCAGGAAGATGATGAAGCTGTGGCCGGCGGAGAGCGCCAGCGCATTCTTCTTGGCCAGCTCGATCATCTCCGCGTCCGTGCCGCTGTAGCGCACCAGCGCCGGCCCGGAGGACTCGCAGAACGCCAGGCCGAACTGGATGCCCGGCACGGCGGTCACCAGCGCTTCGTGCAGGTCCTCCACCGTTTTGATGAAATGCGACTGGCCCAGGATGAAGTTGATCTCATCGGGCTTCTCGATGGTCACCAGCTTCAGCTCCATGTCTGACGCCTCCTTTCATGGGACGGATGGATTGTTCTGGGGATGCTGTCCTGCGCATTGTACCACAGGCCGGCCGGCGCGACAAGCGTTCCTGGGGGGCGGTTCCGGACTGCCGGCGAACCGCTGTGCGGACGTTCGGCGGCGTGGACATTTGTCAAAAGGTGGGGCCTATGCTAGAATACCGCCCGTGAGTGGAAGGAGCCATCGCTTTCATGCCAACTTGGGAGGTTGGGCGTACATTGTGAACATACCAGGGCATCACTCTCCCGGCGGGCTGGTCCCTGCCGGGTCTTTGGATGGCCTTTCACGCCATTTCCACACCTTTCAATCCCCTTCCCGGCCGGCATTTCCATCCCCCTTCGATTGCGCCTGCGCATGGCACGGGACGCCCATGCCCATTTGCCATCGCGCCCGCCGGCGCAGTCGTTTGCCGCGTGCCGGCGCGCGGTGAACCACTTCGAAGAGGATGAACGCATCAGGAGGTCATGATGGATAGCACGCAATCCCGCGGTATTGGGAGCATGTTAGAGCAACTCTTGGAGAGCAAATGGACCGGTTGGATCATCAATCTGGTGGTCATCCCGGCCTTGCTGGCGGCAAGCTTACTGCTTCCGCCGATTTCCCTGCGTGAACGCCTGTTTGAGGCCGGCTTTGCCCCCATCGCAATGGGCGGCGGCTCGGTGGTGGACCCGGACGGCACACAGGTGACCCTGCCGGCAGAAGGACTGCAGGCGCCCGTGCGCGTCCGGCTCACATCTATCCCGCGTCTGGAGTTCCTGGAGGGTTCCGCCGGCCGCGCCCTGCGCAAGGCCGCAGAAAGCATTCCCGAATATCTCGTCATGCGCAGTCCGCTCTATCAGGTTGCCCTGCGGGGGAGCATGCCCTCTCAGGCCATCCTGACTATCCCCATTCCCAACGATTCAGAGCCTTATTCCACCCTGGACATCTATGCCTGGCAGGATGACGCCTGGACCTGGCTCCCGCACAACATCATCGTCGAGGATGATGTCATCGAGTCGCACGTGGACTGGCTGCCGGAGGCCTTTGCCGTCTTCCAGACGGATGCGCGCGCCCCATCGGTGGGCATTGACCTGGAGGGGGAGGCGGCCCTGCCGGCCAATATGCTGAGTTCCGCCAGCGAGGTCTTCCCCCAGGGCCTCTATATGGCCGATGACGGGAGCGTGGTGGGCGACCTGCCGGCCTCGGTGGATGCGGCGCGCCAGGCCGGCGTGCACGTCATCCCCACCGTGCGCAACTGGGGGCCGGACGGCGTGGTGCGCAGTGACCTGACCGATAATATGCTCATCTCTGAGCAGGCGCGCCAAGCCCATGTGCAGGCGCTGGTCAGCCTGGCCGTCAATCATGACTTCGCCGGCGTCGAGGTGTACTATCGCGGGGTCAGCCCGGACCTGCGGGCCGAGTTCCGCGAGTTCATCGCGGAGCTTTCCGACGGCCTGCACGCCAACGGCAAACTGCTGTCGGTGCGCGTGGACCCGCCGGTGCAGATCGCCGAGGACCGCTGGGATACCGGCGCCTATGACTGGGTGGCGCTGGGCATGGCCGCGGATATCTTCCGCGTGGAAGGCCTTCCGAATCCGGACGCCTGGCGCGCCGGCGGCCAGATGGAGCAGTTCCTGAGCTGGGCGGTGGGCCAGGTGGATCGCTTCAAACTACAGCCCATCCTGTCTGCCTACAGCGTGGAGCAGGTGGGGAATACGTACACGGCCATCCCGTACGCCCAGGCGCTGGCGGCCTTCACCCAGGTGGAGGTGAGCGGCTCCAACGTCATCAACCCTGGCCAACATGTGGCCTTCGCGCTGAAGGCGGCGCGGGAGTCCGGCGGGGTGAAGTTTGACGAAGCGCTGGGCACGTATGTGTTCAGCTATACGGACTCCGCCGGCCAGCGGCGCACGGTTTATCTGGAGAACGCCGCCAGCCTGGCCCATAAGACCAGCCTGCTGGCCAGCTATAACCTGCGGGGCGTGGCGGTGGAGCATCTGGCCGGCGAGCAGAACGACGAGCTGATCTGGCCGGTGCTCCAACAGTACGCCGCCGCGCCGGGCGCCAAACCGGGCGCCAACCCACTGCTCGCTACCTGGACGGTGCGCAAGTCCAGCGGCGAACCGCTGGTTTCCGAATCCCGCCCCCTGGATCAGCCGGTCTATGACTGGGTGGCGCCGCAGGAGCCGGGCGAGTATGTGGTGGAAGTGGCTATCGCCGGCGGTGATGGGAAGACGCTTGTGGCCGGCACCCCCATCGCCATGGTCGTGGCATCGCCCACTCCTACCCCGACCATGACCCCGACGCCGACGGCCACGCCCACGCCGGCGCCGACCGCAACTCCCAAGCCGAAAGCGACGGCCACGCCGAAACCGCAGGCCTCTGCCGGCGAGGGCCCGGCGCCGGCGCCGCGCAACACCAGCTTCGGCTACGGCATCCAGGCGCACTGGTACTACACCGACCATGCCCAACTCGTGAACCATATCAAGGCGCTGGGGTTCAACTGGACCAAACAGCAGGTCGAGTGGAAGGCCGTCGAGTCGGGCGGCAAGGGGCAGTACAATTGGGGCGAGCTGGATCGGATTGTGGAAAGCTGTCATGCCAACGGCATCAACCTTCTGCTGAGCGTGGTGAAGGCGCCGGCCTGGGCGCGTCCGCCTGGAGCGGACCTGAGCGTGGAAGGCCCGCCGGCCAACCCGCAGGATTTCGCCGACTTCCTCAGCGCCATGGCCGCCCGCTATAAGGGCAAGGTGCAGGCCTATGAGATCTGGAACGAGCAGAACCTGCACTATGAATGGGGCAATCAGCCCATCAACGCGGCGCAATACATGGAACTGCTGAAAGCCGCCTACCGCGCCATCAAGGCGGTGGACCCCAATGCCATCGTGGTCAGCGGCGCCCTCACCCCCACCGGCGTGAACGACGGCCGTACCGCCATTGATGACGTGGTGTATCTGGAGCAGATGTATCAGAATGGGCTGAAGAACTACTCCGATGCCATCGGCGCCCATCCATCGGGCTATAACAATCCGCCGGATGCCAAGTTCGGGTACAACGACCCGGCTGAGCCGGCCTTCAAGAACCATCCCAGCTTCTTCTTCCGGGAGACCATGGAGCGCTACCGCAACGTCATGGTCAAGTACGGCGACAGCAACAAGAAGATCTGGGCGACCGAATTCGGCTGGGCATCCATCGAGAACCTGGCGCCGTCGCCGGCGCCCGGCTACGAGTATGCCGCCAACGTCACCGAGGCGGAACAGGCGGAATATATCCGCCGCGCCTATGAGATGGGCCGCAATTGGGGCTGGGTCGGCGTGATGTTCCTCTGGAACCTGAACTATGCCCCGGTCGCCGGCCCGCAGGATGAAAAGGCGGCCTTTGGCATCGTGCGGTCCGACTGGAGCCAGCGGCCGGCCTTCGTCGCCCTGGCCAACATGCCCAAATGACACGGTAGCAGTGGATAGATAGGCGGCGTCTCTGGGGCCGGCATACATGGCAGGAGACGCCGCCTTTGTATGTTACGTGTAGATGAGTGAAGGAGGCATTGATGCCAGCATTCCAGAAGAACATATCCCGGCACAGTCTGCTGGTCTGGGTGATCGTCCTCATCATGCTTGCCATTTCTGTGGGAGGGTTGGCCGGCTGTGGGAACCGGAGCACTCCTGTCGCCGCACCAGAGCCGACGGCAACTACCGCGCCCCTGCCTTCGCCCACGCCAATCCCCATCCCTTCGCCAACCGAGACGCCGAAGGTGGTTCTGCCGATCGTGACCAATCAGGAGCAGGGCACACCGGAAGCCACCGCTTCTGCGCCGGCCAACACGCCGGCCGCTTCGCCCTCTGCGCCGGCGACCCCGACCCCTTCGGCGCCCGGCAAAAAGTCGTCCACCGGCGTGCGCTGGCTGAATTCCCCCGTGTACGGCATGCATGTCTTCCTGTGGTGGCGGCCGGAGGTGGCGGACCGCGATCTGCAGTTGGTGCGCGACGCCGGCTTCCAGTGGGTGAAGCAGACCTTCGCCTGGCGGGACATCGAGGGGGCCGGCAAGGGACAGTTCGACTGGTCGTATACCGACCGTATCGTCCAGCAGGTGGAGCAGTACGGCCTGAAACTGCTGGCGCGGGTGGATTCCCAGCCGACATGGGCCGGCGGCGGATATCCGGAGAACGGCCCGCCGGACAACCTGCAGGATTTCGCCGATTTCCTGACGGCGCTGGCGACGCGCTATAAGGGGCGCATCCATGCCTATCAGATTTGGAACGAGCCCAACCTGAACGTGCCCGGGCGGAGCGAATGGGGTGGCCGGCCGCCCAACCCGGCCGAATATACCGAGATGCTCAAGGTGGCCTACCGCGCCATCAAGGCGGTGGACCCGAACGCGATCGTGATCTCCGCCGGCCTGGCCCCCACCACGCGCTGGGACGATGTGGCCATGCCCGACCTGGAGTTCATCCGCGGCATGTACGCCGCCGGCGCCAAGCCGTACTTTGACATGCTGGGCGCGCACGGCGCCGGCTATAAGGCGCCGCCGGAAATGGACCCGGCGGAAGTGGCGCGCAACCCGGTCTACAACAATAACGACCCCAGCCCGGAATACCTGAAGCGCATCTACTGCTTCCGCCATGTGGAGGATATCCGGCAGGTGATGGTGGAGAACGGGGACGCCGACAAGCAGATCGCCCTGCTGGAATTCGGCTGGACCATTGACCCGCGCCCCGAATCTCCCTATCACTGGCACGCGGTCACCCCCTTCGAACAGGGGGAGTATCTGGTGCGGGCGTATCAGTACGCCAAGGCGAACTGGTCTCCCTGGATCGGCATCATGAGCCTGATTTACCTGCAGAACGTGGACTGGACGCCGGAGAAAGAGGAGTATTGGTGGTCCATCATTGAGCCGGCATATCCCGAGCTGAAACTGCGGCCGGCCTACGTCATGCTGAAGGAGATGCCCAAATAGGCCGCCCGCCCTGACACAAGGAGGTGTGCGGATGTGTGACACGCTGGTGGCCCTGGGGAACAGCACGGCGGACGGCAGTGTGCTGTTCGCCAAAAATTCGGACCGGGAGGCCAATGAGGCCCAGGGGCTGGTGTACTTCCCGCCGGCCCTGCACCGCTCCGACGAGACGGTGAAGTGCACCTTCATCGAGATCCCCCAGGTGCGTGAGACCCTGGGGGTCATCCTTTCCAAGCCCTTCTGGATGTTCGGGTGCGAGATGGGGGCCAACGAGGCCGGCGTCGTCATGGGCAACGAGGCGGTCTTCACCAAACTGCCGTATGAGACGAGCGGGCTGACCGGCATGGACCTGATGCGCCTGGCTCTGGAGCGCGCCGATACCGCTCATAAGGCGCTCTACACCATCATCGAGCTGATGGGCAAGTACGGCCAGTGTGCGCTGGGCGGCTACCGGCACACCATCAAGTATCACAACGCCTTCATCATCGCCGACGCCAAAGAGGCCTATGTGCTGGAGACCGCCGGCCCGCACTGGGTCGTGGAAAAGGTGCGCGATGTGCGGAGCATCTCCAATGGGCTGTCCATCGGGAGCGAGTGGGACGATGCCTCGCCCGGGCTGGTGGAATACGCGGTCCAGCGGGGGTGGTGCCGCTCAAAGGCGGAGTTTCACTTCGCGCGCTGTTACCGCGAGCCGATATATACCTTTTTCAGCGCAAGCTATCAGCGTCATGCCTGCACCAGCACTTTCCTGCAGGAGCACAAGGGCCGGCTGACCCCGCGGGATCTGGCGCGCCTTCTGCGCGACCACGGCCCGCACGGCCAATCCCCTGACTGGAGGCCGGAGCAGGGGCTGTTGATGCAGGTATGCGCCCATGCCTCCTGGGGGCCTATTCGCGGGGGCGGTGCCCAGACCGCCGGCTCCATGATCGCGCAGCTCCGGCCGGACAGGGCCACCTTCTGGTTCACGGGCACCGCGGCGCCCTGCACGGGGATCTTCAAACCGGTCAGCTTTGCCGCCGGCGAGCGCCTGCCGGCCGTCTTTGGCCCGGAGCCTGGGGCGACATATGACGAACGGGTGCGCTGGTGGCGGCATGAGGTACTGCACCGCGCCGTGCTACTGGATTACTCGACGCGCGTGGCCCTCTATCGCGACGAGCGCGATGCGCTGGAGGAGGAGTTTTTCGCCGGCGGAGACGGTCCCGATTTCGTGGAGGAGTGTTTTGCCCGGGCGGATGCCGCCGAACAGGAATGGACGCGGCGCGTGCGCGCAACGCCGGTGCGCCGCCGGCCTGGACTGCTGTACCGCCGCTATTGGGAGGCGCAGAACCGCGCCGCCCAGATGCCGGCGCTGACGTGAAAGGGCGCACCCCATGGGAGAAACAGCGCACGAGGAGATCGCACGGCGCGCCGGCAGTTTGATGCGGCAGGGCTATCACTGAGCGGAGGCCGTCCTGCGCGCCGTGGGCGAGCACTGGTGGGGGGAGCTGGATGAGCGCTTCCTGCGCTCGGCGACCGCTTTCTGCGGCGGGATCGGCGGCACGCGGGAGGAACTGTGCGGTGCGTTTTCCGCCGGCGTGATGCTGGTGAGCGCCCGCTACGGCCGGCTCACCCCGCACGAGGACGAACTGCCGGCCTATGCCCGTACGCGCGCCTTTCGCCTGCGCTTCCTTCTGCGCTGGAAGACCCTGCGCTGTGCGCCCTTGCGCGAGCAGGTGTACGGCCCCGGCGGCCCAGGCTCCTGCGTGGCCGTGGGAGAGGAGACCGTCCGCATCCTCCTGAACCTGTTGGAGGGCGCATGAGCAGTTCGCCGGCATCCTCTGTCCCTGTCCCCCGCTTGTTACTGCCTCTGGGCGCGGCGGTTATCCTCTCGCTGACCGGCGACCAGACCATGTATGCCTCCCTGGCCACCCAGACGGAGGTGGTGCGCATCAGCATAACGGCGGTGGGGGTCATGCTGGGCGTGAACCGCCTGGTGCGCATCCCCGGCAACCCATTGGGCGGGTGGTTGGTGGACCGCTTCGGCCGGCGGTGTCCCTTTATTGCCGGCATGCTGTTGGGGACCATTTCCACCGCGCTGTGCGGCCTGGCGGTGGGCTTCTGGCCGCTCCTGCTGGCGCGCGCTCTGTGGGGCATCGCCTGGACGCTGATCAACGTCACCGCCATGACCATGGTCATGGATATCACCACGCCGGCGGACCGCGGCCGGACGGCCGGCCTGTATCAAATCTCAGTGCTGATGGGCCTTTCCATTATGGCGGTCGGCAGTGGCGCGCTGGTGGACACCCTGGGGTTCCGGCAGACGCTGTTTCTGGGCGCCGGCGTCACCGGTGTGGGGCTGTTGATCTCTTTGCTGGCCCTGCCGGAGACCGCGCCGGCCGTCCAGCGGTTTCCGCCGGAGCCCGTTGGACGATGGACCTGGCGGCGGGTCAGGGATGGCCTGCGCCGGCAGATCACCCCGCCCATCCTCATTTCCATCATCCTGTATGGGCTGACCAATCTGGCTGGCAACGGCGTGGTGATGTCAACGGTGGGACTGCTCCTGCGCCTGCGCTACGGCGAGATGGTCCCATGGGGGGATCGCGCCCTCGGTGTGCCGACGCTGGCCGGCCTTCTGCTGGGCATTGGCCCTATCATGGGCATCATCGCCGGCCCGCTCGCCGGCTGGCTCTCGGACCGGGCCGGCCAGCGCTGGCGGGTGATGCGCTGGGGGCTGGCCTTGGGCATCCTCGGCTTTGCCCTACTATCCTTTGATGGCGCAGTGGCGGTCATCGCCGCCGGCGTGATGGTGGCGGCGTTCGCCGACGGTGTCCTGACCCCTACCACCATGGCGCAGACGGGAGACCTATCGCGGCGGGGGCGGCAGGGGGTGGTCATGGGGCTGTATGCCGCCGGCGGGGATCTGGGGAGCGCGACCGGCCCCTTCCTGGCCTATGCGCTGGCGTACCTGCTGGAGCTGAAATGGGTGTACGTCCTCTGCATGGCGCTCTATTTCCTCGCCCTGCTGGCGACGTGGAGCGTGGGCAGGGAACGGGCCTCCTCGCCTCGGGAGATTCCCTCTTTGTGATGCTTTCCTCACCTGTGCTATAATCAGGTCAATCTCGAGCCTGGCGGCTCTGGTGCCATCATCATGCCGAAGGAGTGTGCGCGATGCGTCGTTCATGGTGGCGGATGGTAGCAGTGCTGGCGCTGGTGCTGTTGCTGGTGCCGGCGGGATGTCAGAAAACGGCAGAGCCCGCAGAAAGCGATCAGCCGCCGCCCACGCCGGTGGCGGCCCAGGTGTTTGCCGCCAACTGCGCCGGCTGTCACGGTGAGCAGGGACAGGGGGCGCGCGGGCCGGCCATCAAACCCAGCAAACAGAGCGAGCAAGAGCTGTTCCTCATCATCGCGGACGGCCGCGGGGAGATGCCGGCCTTTCGCGGCCGGCTGGCGGAATCCGAAGTGCAGGCGCTCATTTCTTTCCTGCGCGGCGAGTAGGTGGGACACGGGTGCTTCCAGGTCTGCCCCCGTTTGGCCGGCATGTCCAGCATCTGCGCCGCTATCAGCAGATCGCCCGCGTCCTGATCCGCCACGGCTTTGACAATGTGGTGGAACAGCTTGGTCTGCTGACCCGGCTGGCACTGCCGTGGCGGGTCTCGGAGCGGGTGCGTCCCATCGCGCCCTTGACGCCGGCGGAACACCTGCGCCTGGCTATCGAGGAACTGGGCCCGACCTTCGTGAAACTGGGGCAAATGCTCTCCACGCGTCCCGATTTACTGCCGCCGGCGTATCTGCACGAGCTGTCCAAACTCCGCGACGAGGTTCCTCCGTTCCCCTCGGAGCAGGCCCGCGCCATTGTGGAGGCGGAGCTGGGCGCTCCCATTGACCAGTTATTCCGCTCCTTTGATGAGGAGGTGCTGGCGGCCGCTTCCTTGGGGCAGGTGCACGGCGCCGTCCTGCCCGACGGCAGTGAGGTCGTGGTCAAGGTCCTGCGCCCCAATATCCGCCGCATCGTCGAGGTGGACCTGGACATTCTGTACGACATGGCGCGGCTGGCGGAGGAGCGCACGGCCTTCGGCCGGATGTATGCCTTCACGGAGCTGGCGGACGAGTTCGCCGCCACTCTGCGGGCCGAGATGGATTATGTGCGGGAGGCGCGCAACGCGGAGCGCTTCCGGCGCAACTTTGCCGGCCGGCCGGAGGTCTACATCCCGCGAGTGTACTGGGAATATACCACCCACGATGTGCTCACCCTGGAACGCATCCGCGGGGTGAAGATTGACGATGTGGAAGGTCTGCGGGCGGCCGGCCTGGACCCCCGCACCGTCGCCCTGCACGCGATAGACCTCATCATGCAGGAGACCTTTGTGGATGGCTTTTTCCATGCCGACCCCCATCCGGGCAATTTCTTCGTCATGGAAGGCAATGTCATCGGGGCGATGGATTTCGGCATGGTGGGGTATCTGGACAAGCGCACCAAGGAACAGCTCCTGCGCCTCTTTCTGGCGGTTGTATCGCGCGACCCGGACCAGATTGTGGGCGAGCTGGTGCGCATGGATATGGTAGGGGCCAGCGTGGATCACCGCCGGCTGGGGCGCGACCTGGGCCGCTTCCTGGAGCGCTACTGGGGCGCGCCGCTGAAGGACCTGCGCCTGAGCGACCTGTTCGAGGATTTCCTGCCCATCGCCTTCCGCCACCGCCTGCGCCTGCCCTCCAACCTGTGGCTGTTGGCCAAGACCCTGGTGATGATGGAGGGCACAGGGATGGTGCTGTATCCGGAGCTGGATGTCTTTGAGATCGCACGGCCGTACGCGGAGCAGGCCTTGCGAGAGATGAATGCGCCGGCGGCTTGGGTGGGCCGGCTGGGAACGACACTGCGCGATTGGGGGGAGTTGTGGCAGGAGCTTCCGCAGTATCTGCCGCGACTGCTGGACCAACTGCAGAAGGGGGAGTTCACCCTCTCCCATATTCAGCGGGATCAGGAGCGCGCCCTGGCGCGCTGGGACCGCATGGTGAACCGGTTGAGCATTGCGCTGATCATCGCCGCGCTGATCGTGGGCATCGGGCTGATTTTCCCCACGGCGGCGGCACGCTGGCCGGCCTGGGTGGGGACCGTCATGGTGGCGCTGGGCTTTTTCTTGGCGGTGGGGGCCAGTCTGTGGCTGTTATGGTCCCTGTGGCGGGCCGGCCGGCGGTGAAAACAACCCCCATGGCCGAATCCCGAGCATGGGGTAGCAGAAGCCTGCTCGCTGAACGGCTATTTGGCGCCGTCTTTCAGCCAGGCGATAATCTCCTCTTTGCGGGGCAGCCGGCCGTAGGAGTAGACCTTTTCGTTGATGACCAGCCCAGGTGTGCTGGCGATGGGATACTGCATGATCTGGTCAATGTCCTGTACCTTGATGATCTCCGCCTGGACGCCGGCTTCTGCCACCGCCTGGCGGGCAAGCTCCTCCAGCCTTTTGCATTTCGGACATCCGGTGCCTAATATTTTAATGGTCAACATCGTTGGTATTCCTCCGTATTTTGTTTTATGAATGCGCCGGCTCGTCTTCCAGCTCGACATCCTCGATATGGACATTAACCTCTTTGACGACGAGGCCGGCCAGTTCCTCGATGGCGCGCGCGATGGCGGTTTGCAAGGCCTTGCCAAGCTGGAGCATTTGTACGTCCGGGCGCACCACTACGTGCACATCAATGACCAGTTGATCGTTGTCTATCCGTACCGCGATGCCCTCTTTCGCCGTCTGGATCCCCAGCAGTTTCCCGATGTTCTCGGGCCATTTGCCGTACAGGCGGGTGACGCCGTCGGTCTCCAGCACGGCCTGCTCCACGATGGTGAGCAGTACCTCCGGCGCCAGCGTTACTTTGCCCAGCTTTTTCTCCGCTTCCATGGAATATTCCTCCTGAATAAACGCCTTACAGCGCCAGCCCGCCGTCCACAGCCAGCACCTGGCCGGTGATGAAGCCGGCCTCGTCCGAGGCCAGGAAAACGACCGCGGCGGCGATCTCCTCCGGCTTGCCCATGCGGCCCAGCAGGGTGTATTCGATGGCCTTGGCCTTCAGCTCCTCGGGCAGGCCGGCGGTCAGGTCGGTCTCGACAA
>JACIWP010000047.1 GCA_014360855.1 Anaerolineae bacterium | reverse complement strand
TCGCAGGGGGAGATCATCCTCTTCATTGACGAACTGCACACCGTGGTGGGCGCCGGCGCCGCCCCGGGCGCCATTGACGCCTCCAACATGATGAAGCCGGCGCTGGCGCGCGGCGAACTGCGCTGTATCGGCGCCACCACCCTGGACGAATACCGCAAGTACATCGAGCGGGACAGCGCCCTCGAGCGCCGCTTTGCCCCCATCTTCGTGGATGAGCCGACGCCCGAGGAGACGCTGGAGATGCTCTACGGACTGCGCGACCGCTACGAGGCGCACCATAAGGTGAAGATCTCGGATGAGGCCCTGGAAGCGGCGGTGCGGCTCTCTCACCGCTACGTCACCGACCGCCGCCTGCCGGACAAGGCCATTGACCTGATAGACGAGGCCGCCGCCAAACTGCGGGTGGCGATCTATTCCATGCCGGCGGAGCTCAAGGAACTGCGCAATCGGCTTCAACAGCTCGCCGCCGAAGAGGAAGAGGCCTGGGCCAACCGCGACTATGAGCGCGCTGCAACCTGCAAGAGCGAGCGCCTCCAGCTCGAGGCGGAGTTCAAGGCCGCCAAAGAGGCCTGGCAGGCATCCCAGAACCTGGATGAGGTGGTGGATGCCGAAGACGTGGCCGAAGTGGTCGCATCGTGGACGGGCGTGCCGGTGAAAAGCCTCATGCAGAGCGAGGCGGAAAAGCTCCTGCAGATGGAGGAATATCTCCATAAGCGCATCATCGGCCAGGAAAAGGCGGTACAGGCGGTCTCCGATGCCATCCGCCGCGCCCGTTCTGGCCTGAAGGACCCCCGCCGGCCCATCGGGAGCTTCATCTTCCTTGGGCCTTCCGGCGTGGGCAAGACCGAGCTGGCGCGTGCCCTGGCGGAGTTCCTCTTCGGGGATGAGGACGCGCTGCTACGCATCGACATGAGCGAATACCGCGAGCGGCACACCACCTCGCGCCTCATCGGCGCGCCGCCCGGCTACGTCGGCTATGAGGAAGGCGGACAGCTCACCGAGGCAGTGCGCCGCCGGCCCTATCGCGTCATCCTCTTCGACGAAATCGAGAAGGCGCACCCAGAGGTCTGGAACACCCTGCTCCAGGTCCTGGAGGACGGCCGGCTGACCGACGGCCAGGGCCACACGGTGGACTTCCGCAACACGGTCATCATCATGACCTCCAACCTGGGCACCGAGTTCGCCCGCAAGGGTGGATCGCTGGGGTTCCGCACGGCCGGCGAGGAAGAAGAGGCATACAAGCTGGACGAGAAGCGGCTTCATGAAGCGCTTAAGACCACCTTCCGCCCGGAGTTCCTGAACCGCATTGATGAGATCATCATCTTCGAACCGCTGACCCAGGAACAGGTCGAGCAGATCGTGGATCTGCAGATGAACGAGATTCGTCAGCGACTCCAGGAATTCGGGGTGCAGATAGAGCTGACGCCGGCGGCGCGGCGCTGGCTGGCGCAGAAAGGCTTCGATCCGCAGTTCGGCGCCCGGCCGCTCCGCCGTACCCTCCAGCGCGAGGTGGAGAACCCCTTATCGCGCAAGCTGTTGAAGGGAGATATCTGCCGCGACAGCGCGGTGATCGTGGATGTGGAGGAGGATCATATCGTCTTCCGGCCGGCGGAGCCGAACTGCGTGCGGCTGGAGCATCCCATCACGCTGGACCATCCGTCCGGCCGATAATTCCGAACCCGCTCACGGCAGGGGCTGGATTATATCCCGCCCCTGCTGATTTGTTTTGCGATCTGCGCCGCGACATGCGCGTTGTTGCGGAGCAGGGCCAGGTTGGCGCGCAGGCTGGCGCCGGCAGTGATCTCCACCAGCCGATCCAGCACGAACGGTGTCAGCTCCCAGCCGCGTACCCCCCGCTCCTCCGCTTCCGTAAGGGCCTGGGAGATAGCCGCTTCGGCGACCTCCGGCGCCAGCGCCTCCTCCGCCGGCGGCGGCACGGCCACCAGCACGGCGCTTCGCATGCCCGTCTCCCAATGCCGCAGAGCGATGCGCGCCACCTCTGCCGGCGAGCGCACCGCCGCATCCACCATCAGCCCACTGCGCGGGGTGAAGAAGGCTGGAAACTCATCTGTGTTGTACCCCAGCACCGGCACAGCGTGCGTCTCCAGCCATTCGCGGGTCGCCGGCAGATCCAGGATGGCTTTGGCGCCGGCGCACACCGCGATCATGGGCGTTTCCGCCAGCGCCGGCAGGTCCCCCGACACATCGAACGCGGGAGAGCGGTGCACCCCGCCAATGCCGCCCGTGCAGAACACGCGCATGCCGGCCAGATGGGCTAACAGCAGTGTGCCGGCGACTGTTGTCGCGCCGTCCAGCCCCTGGGCGATGGCAATGGCCATATCGCGCCGGCTGAGCTTGCGGATACCTGATGCCGTGGCGAGATACTCGATCTCCGCCGGCGTCAGCCCGATACAGGCACGCCCACCCAGCACCCCTATCGTGGCCGGCGTCACGCCGTAACTCGTGAGAATGCGCTCCATATCCAGTGCCAGCTCGATGTTATGGGGATGCGGAAGGCCGTGGGCAATGACCGTGGACTCCAGCGCCACGACGGGAGAGCCGGCGGCCAGCGCCTCACGCACGGGGCCGCGAATCTCCATCCAGGGGGGAACGTTCATAGGAGGCCTCATATCACAAGATTGTCGTACAACTGCTGGAGGCTGAGGTCAGGGCAGACGGTCTCGCGACAGCGGATGGTGAGGGAGCTGGCGGACACCCCCAGCCGCACCGCCTCGTCAATGTCCATGCCTTCCAGCAGTCCGAAGACCACCGCCGCGGTCATGGCATCGCCGGCCCCTGTCAAATCCTTAACCTCGGTGGCGATGGCGGGGATATGTCCGCTCACCTGCTGGGTGGCGTAGCAGACGCCCTTTTCCCCCATGGTGACGATGGCGATCTCCACGCCGGCGGCCACCAGCCGCTTGGCCAGCTCAATCGGCCCCAGCCCCAGGGTGATATCGGAGCGCGTCAGGACGCGCGCTTCGTCCACGTCGGGCGTGATCATGTACAGGGACGGCAGGTAGGGATGTAGTTTGCCGGCCAGAAAGGTGGAGGTCGGATCCGCGCATACGGGCACGTCAAAGCGTTTGGCCAGCGAGAAGACGGTCTGCAGGGTGCGCTCGGGGAGGTTGGCGTCAATGACCACCATCGCGGCCTGCTGGAACAGACGCCGGCGCTCATACACATAACGTGCGGTCAAGTGCGTCATGATGTTCATGTCATACATGGCCAGGATGCGCGTGCCGTCGGCATCGTGCAGGGAGACGAAGGTGGCGGTGTCCGCGCCGGGCACGCGCAGGACATGGCGCACATCCACCCCGCTGTCAGCGGTATAGGCCAGGATTTCCGCGCCGGCCTCGTCCTCGCCGACCACCGAGAGCAAGGTGGTGGGAACGCCCAGCCGCGCCAGGTTCTCGGCGATGTTGCGCGCCACGCCCCCCACATGCACCCGGATGCGGCCGGCGTTCATCATGCCCAGGGTCACGCGCTGTTCCGCCGTACCCTTGGTATCAATCGCCGACGCCCCAATCACCAGCACGCCGCTCCGCTCTGTCATACTCCCATCTCCTCTCAACCGGACGTCCATTCCCGATCCGCATCCGCAAAGGCTCGCCGGGTTTCCTGCGCGGTGCGCTCCCAGGAAAGCTCGCCGGCCCGCTCCCGCGCCCGCGCGCCCAACTCCTGGGCCAGCGCCGGCTCCATACACAGCCGGCACATCGCTTCCGCCCATGCGTCCGGCTCCGCCGGGTCCAGCAGGATGCCGGCCGGCCCCACAACCTCCTCCAGCGAGGACCCCCGTGCGGCAATCACCGGTGTGCCACAGGCCATGGCTTCCAGCACCGGCAAGCCGAATCCCTCATACAGCGAGGGGAAGAGGGAACAGCAAGCCATAGAGTACAGCGCCGGCTTGTCCTCTTCCCGCACCCAACCGATGAAGTGCACGCGCTCTTGCACGCCGGCCTCGGCGGCCGCCTGGCGTGGGTCGGGGAACAGGGGCGTCCCTTTCTCCGGCGGGCGGCCGCCCACCACCAACGCCGGCAGTTCCGGACGCCGGCGCACCGCCCTGGCATAGGCCTGCATCAGCATGGGCACGTTCTTGCGCCGGTCGAACCCACCCAGGTACAATATATAACGTTCGGGCAGGCGATAGCGTTCCCGCACCCCTTCCAGCACCCGTTCGTCCTCGATCGGGACGAGGCCAGGGGCCACCCCCAGGTAGACCGTGCGCACGCGCCCCGCGGGGAGCCGGAGGTACTGGCACACGTCTCGGGCGGTAGCCTGGGAATCGGCCAGCACCAGCCGGGAGCGGCGTGCCGTGAGGCTGACCAGGCGGGTGTAGGCGCGCGCCGCCGGCGAAGCGGCATACTCCGGCAGTATTAGTGGGATGACGTCGTGAATGGTGGTAACCACCGGCGCCGGCGTCCACGCCGGCGTCGCCCAGTACGGCACATGTAGGAGGTCGACCTTCCACGTGCGGCATGCCGCCGGCACGCTCACCTGCTCGAACCAGAGCTTGGCCAGGTCTCCCCGCGCGCCAAAGGGTGTGCGCAGTTCGGCGTATTCCACATTGGCCGCCGGCAGTGGCCGGGATACGGCCGGCGCGCCGGCGGGGACGAAAAGGATGTAGCGGTCCCTGGGATACAGCGATGCGAGATGAACGAGCAGTTGATGCAGATACTGGCCGCTTCCGACCGTTTCCTGGCCCCAGAACCAGCCGTTCACGCCGATGACCAGCGAGCGCACCTCCCCCACTCCCGCCGGTTCAACGCAGGACCCGCTCATCCCCCACACGCCGCGTCAGCCCTATCATGTCCAGGTAGCCCATCAGCGCCAGGGCATAGCGGCGCGAAGTATTGAACAGATCCCGCGCCTGTGCCACCGTGATGGACCCATTGCGCTGGATAAATTCCACCACCGCCTGCCGCATATGCTCGAAGGTCTCGGGCAGGAACGCCACTTCCTCATTCAGTTTGACCAGGATGTTCTGCTCGAAGCAGGCATTGAGCAGTTCGGTTCCAAGCTGGCGCTCCAGCTCAGGGATAGAAGGCGGCGTATAAGGCTGGGCGCGGAAGGCGGCCAGCACTTCATCAACCTTGGCCTGCTGTTCCGGAGAAAACTGCACGCGGTGCGCCGGCAGAGAGACCATGCCATCCGACTCAGCGATCACCCCCTGGGCGCCGGCGTACTGCAGGACGGCATTGAAGGTCTTGCTGTTCAGGCGCAGGCGGCTCTTCAGCTCCTCTTTGGGGATACCCCGGCGGAGCGGGAAAGAGCGGTGGTAATCGCTCAGGAGCTGGGCGATTTGGTCGCGCAGGTTCTGCCAGCCGGCGAAGGACATGATCACCGCGGATGGCTCCGCACGCGGCGTGCCGGCGCTCTCCCCTCCAGCGGCCAGCAGGACGACATCCCTCTGTTCCAGGCACTCCTGCAGGGCCTGGGCGAACACATCATCCGCTATCTGGCTTTTCGCTTTCAGCTCCGCCACCGTGCAGGGTTCGAGAGTGCGCAGGGACTGGAGGAGCAGTTCCGCCGGCGTGCCGAAGGCCAGCGTCTCGAGATGGCGGATCACTTCGGGGCGGAAGCGGCGGTGCCGGCGGCGCGGATGCGGATCCACGATCACACCCCCGCCGATGGTCACGCTGGGGGACGGCAGGCGAATGATGAAGCGATCACCCTTCAGCACGGCCACCGGCTCCATGAGGCGCAACTGCACCCAGCAGGCTTCACCGGGATTAACCTGCTCCTTGTCCAGCAGTCGCACGACCGCCTGCACCTCTGCCGCGCCGGAGAAGAAGTCCACCAGCGTATTATGCCGCAGGGGGACCGGCGCGTCCGCCAGATAGCGCAGGGAGGCGTCTATCATCGTCGTCGGGCGAAGGGTGCCCGGGATGGCCACCACGTCGCCGCGCGTCACCGCTTCCAGGTCCACGCCGCTGAGGTTCACCGCCACGCGGCTCCCTGGCTGTGCGACCTCCAGCTTCTGCTTATGGCTCTGCAGGCCGCGGATGCGCGCCCGCAGGCCCCGGGGCTGGATCTCCACCTCGTCCCCGATGCGGAAGGGGCCGTCGAGGAGCGTGCCGGTAACCACCGTGCCGAAGCCGGCGATGGTGAAAGCGCGGTCCACCGGCAGGCGGCCGCGGCCCTTGCCCTCCCGCGCCCCGACGCTCTTCATCAGCCGGCCGATCTCTTCCTTGAGCCTGTCCAGGCCCTCGCCCGTGCGGCTGGAAACCCGGATGATAGGGGCCCCTTCCAGGCTGGTGCCCTCAAGCAGTTCGGTGATCTCCGCTTCCACCAGCTCCAGCCACTCCGGATCATCCACCAGGTCAATTTTCGTCAGGGCGACGATGCCGGCCTTCACCTGAAGCAGGTCCAATATATCCAGGTGCTCGCGCGTCTGCGGCATGGGGCCCTCGTCGGCGGCGATGACCAGCAGGGCGGCGTCAATGCCGCCGACGCCGGCCAGCATGTTCTTGATGAAGTCCTTATGGCCGGGCACATCCACGATGCCCACCCGCTGGCCATCCGGCAGGTCGAGCCAGGCGAACCCCAGGTCAATGGTCATCTCGCGCTCTTTTTCCTCGCGCAGGCGGTCCGGGTCAATCCCCGTCAGCGCGAGGACCAGGCTCGATTTCCCGTGATCCACATGGCCGGCTGTACCCAAAACGCCCACCGCTGTCCCCTCCGCAAAGCGGTCCCGCTAGCGCGTGCGCTCATCCCAGCGTTTGGTGAACTCGGCGATCCAGCGCTCCACCTCCGCGCTCTGATGCCGGACGAACGCCTGCTGGACATCCCACAACTCGACGACCTGGGCTATCAGCTTTTTCACCTGCTCTTCCAGCGGGGCAAAGCGCTCCTTGAGCTGGGCGTTGGTGCGCTCCTGTTCGTTCCAGCGCTGGTCCCAGGCCATCTCGTGCTTGCGCCAGCGCCGCTCATCCTCGGCCACGAATTCCTCGTAGGCTTTCTGCATGCGCTCCTCGGCCAGGCGCTGAAGCTCCGCCACCTGCGCCTGATCGCGCTTCAGGCGCTCCTCCAACTGCTGGAACTGGGCCAGCACTCGCCGGCTCTCATCAAAGACCTCGCGGAATTGGACGAATTGCCGGGCGAAGTCCTCCATCTGCCGGCCGAAGGCCTCGAACGCCTCGGCATACTTGGCTAGCTGACGCTTGCGCTCCTCTTCGCCAAGGAGCAGGGATTCCTGCAGGCGGCCGTATTCTGCCTTGAGATCATCACGTGCTGTCCACAATGTGTTCACGCGGCTTTCCAGCCGGCTCAGCACCCCGTTGGTCAGCTCCATCTGCCCGCGCAACTGTTCCATGGCCTTGACCAGTTCGGCCGATTCCTGCTCTAGCTGTGCCAGGCGCTTGCTGTCCAGCCGGCGCTGTTCCTCCAGGTAGGAGAGCTTTTTCGGCCATTCCTCCCCCTGGCGAGCCATGTCGATCAGGTTCTGGCGCAGTTCCAGCAGGACATCGTTCAGGCGCTTGTCCTCCGCCTTGCGCAGATCCATCTCGTCGCGCAGTTTTGTCAGCGCCTGGACCTCCAGGCGGAGGTCATTGAGCGCCTTCATGATGGCCTCGCGCTCAGTGCGGCGCACATGGCTGGCCTCGCGCTCAGCGAGCTGACGCTGTTCCTCCTCCCGTTTCAGCATCAGCACCACTTCTTCTTTGAGCTGGGCCATAGCCTGGTCCACCAGCGTGAAGCGCGTCAGTTGGGCGGCCATGCCGGCCAGCCGGCCCTCTGCTTCCTGCAGTTTCTTGCCCAGCTCCATGATCTGGGCGTTCTGCGCCTCCACCCTTTGCTGAAGCGCGACCAGCTCGGTGCGGTCGCGCCGGCGCTGTTCATCCAGCCATGAAACCTGTTGTGCTAACTGTGCCGCATCCATCATTCCCCATCCTCGTCATCCGTCCTCACCGCTCATGCTTCTTCGGGGTCGGATTCAATTCCTCGACCCGCCCCGTCACCAGAAACAGCACCCGCTCTCCGATGTTGGTGGTGCGGTCGGCAATGCGTTCCAGATTATGCGCCACCCACAGCAGGAGCGTGGCGCGGCGGATGGTGCCCGGGTCCTGCATCATGTACACGAGCAGTTCCCGATACACCTGGTCGTACAGGTTGTCCACCAGGTCATCCAGGCTCGAGGCGCGCCGGGCACGTTCCACATCCCGCTGGAGGAATGCCTGCATCTGTTCCTTCAGCATCTCTCGGGCGGTTTCCGCCATGCGCGGGATATCAATGAGGGGCTTTAAGAGCGGTTCTTCCATCAAGCGCAGGGAGATGTTGGCGACACCCTCGGCATGGTCCCCCATGCGCTCCAGCTCCGAGGCGATGCTGTAGACGGAGAGGATGACGCGCAGGTCGCCGGCCATGGGCTGTTGCGTGGCGATCAGCACCAGACAGCGCTCGATAATCTCGCGCTCGCGCTGGTTGATCTCCAGGTCCTGGGCGATGACCTGCTCGGCCAGGGCGCGATCGCGATCCACCAGTGCCCGCAGGGCGTTGGCGATGGCCTGGTCCACGGCACCCGCCATGCCGGCCAACTGCATCTCCAGATCATGCAGTTCGGAGGCAAAGGTTTCCCTCGGCATTTCCCATCCCCTTTCCGGCCGTGACCGCTGATCAGCGAATGATCACCGGCGTGCCGATTTCCGCCCAATCATAGATCGTCTTGGCCGCTTCCGTGCTCAGGATAATGCACCCGAACGAAACGGGACGGCCCAGGTATCCCTCCCACAGCACCTGACCGTTGGACAAGATGGGCAGGGCATGGATCCCGTTCTCCAGGGTGCCCGACCAATATATCCCCAACCAGTACGGCATCTCCAGATGCCAGGCCGAGGAATAGGCCACCGGAATCTTGTCCAACACCTGATACTCGCCCGGCACGGTCGGACTGCCGGCGCCGCCAGTGGAACAGACGAACTCATACACGAGACGCTTGCCCTCATAGGCGTAAAAGCGCTGGCTGGCAATATCCACCACGATTTTCTTATCCCAGCCGGTAGGGATGGGATTCCGAATGTGGTGGATTTCCAACAGTTTGTCCTCGACATCCACCGACTCGGGCAGTAACTGCATGGCGCGCTGGTACAGGCGTTCCGCCTCATCCAGCCGGCCGGCATGCTGTTCCGCCATGCCCCATTCGAAATACGCCTGACCCAGGAAGCGCCCCACCTCCCGGTAGCCGCTGGCAGTGTGCCACAGCGTCTCCAAGGCCTGCACCGCCCCCGGCCAGTCGCCGGCATGGTACCTCTGCAGGCCGGTCCAGTACTGCGCCGCCAGCGCATGGGCCTCCTGGAACTGCATATCATACGGGCGCAGGGCGATCGCCGCATCAAGCTCCGAGAGCGCCTGGCGAAAGTCCCCGCGCTGAAGCAGCCCCTCCGCGCGACGCGCGTGTTCCTCCGCCAGCGAAAGCGCCTTCTCCGCCGGCCTGCTTGCGCCGGCGCCGGCCGACAGCCACCGCGGGATCGAAACCTCTTTCCCGGCGGATGGCGCATCAGGGAGAGAAACCGGCGTCTCCGCCGAGAGCACGCCGTTCCCCGCCAGCACCCAGCCAAACCCCAACGCCACCACCAGTGCGATGGCTATCAGGCCAACGACCAGGGGCCAGCGCAGGGGGGAGGAAGACACAGGGACGACGGGGCGATAGCGCCGGCCGTTGGCGCGCGGAGCACGAAGCGCCGGCACAAAAGGAGCTTGCATCGGCACGGCGCGCTCTCCGCGGGCAATGCGTTCCTGCGCCCAGGTCATGCCCTGGCGCACCGCCGGCACATCGCCACCGCCCAGCTCCTCCACCTTGCGCAGAGCGCTGAGCACCTCCCAGGGATTGTCGCTCACACATGCCAGCCAGAACCAGCCCAGCACTGCGTCAGGATGCCGGCTGAGATATTCCGCCAGCATCTGCCGCGCCGGCGATGAGTCCCCCTCCTGCGCCCGACGCAGGACCGCAAGCCAGTCTTCCGGAACCTGTGTGAAATCGCGCCGGCGTGCTGGCCGGCGCATCCAGTCCAGTACTGTGGAGGGCATGGCTCCTGCCTGCTTCTCTTTGCGCCCATGGGGATAGCGCCAGGATATTCACCGCTATTATATCATCCTGGCGCCGCCATCACAACGCCGCCGGCGAGTATTAATATGAAAAAGCCGCACGGCCGCCGGCCCCTGCGGTGAAAGGGATATCCGCCATCAGTCCTCGGAAGAAGTGAGCGAGGAGGAACTGCCGGACGCCGGCCAGGCGGCCGTTTCCATCTCCTCTTCGTCGAAGGGAGCCTGCGGATGCAGATATTCCTCCGCCGGCGCCGCCTGTTCGGCCCCGGTGCCGGCACCATCCTGCGGTGCGCCGCAGTACGGGCAAATCGTCCAGCGCAACTGCAGGACGCGACCGCATTCAGGACAGCGCTTCTTCAACGGGGTATGGCAGGCCGGGCAGAGGATAAAATCTTTCTCCACCTGCCGCTTGCAAGCGGGGCACACGGCCCGCTCCTCGATATCCTGAAGCAGTGCCTCTTCCTCCAGCGCGCGCTCATATGCCTCGGTCAGGCGCTCCGGCGGGCGAAGGATCAGGTACAGCAGAAGGCCGGGGATGTTGAGGACAAGGACCAGCAGAGTGGCCAGCAGTTGGGCGAAGATGTCGCGGGTGCGCGAGCGGATGTCCCGGAAGGTCCATATGACCAGGCTGATCCAGAGCGCGGCCAGGAACCCACCCGTCAGCGCCAGGATCACCTCCAGGACCACCATAATGGTATTCATCAGATCAGGCGATATTGGCATGACCGATTCCCTCAGTACAGAGATTGAGCCCCGCCGGCCAGGCCGGCACTTGAGCCATAATTATAACATCAGCCGGCTTTTTTGTCACTTTGCCGGCGCCCCCGTTCCAGATGTACAAGCAGTACGGAGATATCCGCCGGATTCACGCCGGCCAACCGCGCCGCCTGCCCCACTGTGGCCGGCCGGAAGCGCTCCAGCTTCTCGCGCGCCTCACTGCGCAGGCCAATCACGCCGGCGTAATCGAAATCGGGCGGGATGCGGTGATCCTCCAGCCGGCGCATGCGCTCCACCTGCTTCCGCTGTTTCTCGATGTAGCCGGCATACTTCGCTTCAATGCTCACCTGCTCCATAACGTCCGCAGGGAGCGGCTCGGGCGGCGGCGCCAGCCGCAGGATCAGGCCATAATCCACCTCCGGCCGGCGCAAAAAGGTCAGCAGGTGGATCGGCTCGTCGGTGGGGGAAAGGCCGGCCTCCTCCAGCACCCGCCGCACCTCCTCCGAAGGTGCCAACCAGGTGTTCCCCAGGCGCTCCAGCTCCCGCTGAATTGCTTCCTGCTTGGCCTTCACCCTGGCATAGCGCTCATAGGGAAGCAGGCCGGCCTCATAGCCCAGCGGGGACAGCCGCAGATCCGCATTGTCCTGGCGCAGGAGCAGGCGGTACTCGGCGCGCGAGGTCATGATGCGGTACGGTTCCGTCAGCTCCTTGGTCACCAGGTCGTCAATCAGCACGCCGATATAGGCCTGATGCCGGCCCAACACCAGGGGCGGCCGGCCCTGCACCTTGCGGGCGGCGTTGATGCCGGCGATGATACCCTGCGCGGCGGCCTCCTCGTATCCCGAAGAGCCGTTGATCTGGCCGGCGTGGAACAACCCCTCCACCAGCCGCGT
This sequence comes from Anaerolineae bacterium, assembly GCA_014360855.1. NCBI lineage: Bacteria > Bacillati > Chloroflexota > Anaerolineae > Anaerolineae bacterium. Next base: position 2,786 of record JACIWP010000047.1, on the reverse strand, counting down.
CTCCAGCGAATGGGAGAGCTGGAAGCTCGGCACATAGTCGTACTCGATGGCATAGCCGGCGCGCATGATCTTGGCTTCCCGCAGGGCCGGAATGGTATGGAGCACGGCTATCTGCACCTCTTCCGGCAGGCCGGTGAAAAATCCCTGCACGTAGACCTCGTTGGTCAACCACCCTTCCGGCTCCAGGAAGAACTGATGCGACGGCTTGTCGGGGAAGCGGATGAGCTTTTCCTCGAACGAGGGGCAGTAGCGCGGGCCGGCCGCCTCGATGATGCCGCCGGAAATCGGCGACAGATGCAGGTTCGCCCGCGCCACGGCGTGCGTCTCGGCGTTGGTATGCACCATGTAGCAGGGCAACTGCGGCCGCCACGCCGGCCCGGCCGGCCGGGGATACACCGGGTTCGGGGGCAGGGAGAGCTCCGGCACCACGTCCGGAACCTGGTCGGGCGGATATGCCGTGCTGAACGCCAACGGGACCTCACTGCCGGGCTGGATGATCGTCTGGGAGAAGTCAATGGTGCGGGCATCTACCCGCGGTGGGGTATTGGTCTGGAGCCGCCCCATCTGAAAGCCCAGCCGGCGCAGGCAGGCGGACAAGCCGATCGCCGGGAACTCGCCGGCGCGGCCGGCCGGCTGGCTGAACTTTCCGCTCAGGATGCGGCCAGCCAGGAAGGTGCCTGTGGTCAGGATGACCGTCCTGCCGGCATATTCGATGCCGTTGGCGGTCCGCACGCCGGCCACCCGATCCCCCTTGACGAGCACCTCCTCCACGATGGCCTGCTTCAGCTCCAGGTTGGGGGTGTGCTCCAGCGTGAGCTTCATGTACAAGGAATAGAGGCGCTTGTCGGCCTGGGCGCGCAGTGCCTGCACCGCCGGCCCCTTGGAGGAATTGAGCAGGCGTATCTGAATCATGGTGCGGTCGGTATGCCGGCCCATTTCGCCGCCCAGCGCGTCGATCTCCCGCACCAAATGGCCCTTGCCCGGCCCACCCACCGAGGGGTTGCAGGGCATCTGGGCGATGAGGTCCAGGTTCATGGTCAACAGCAGAGTGCGCGCTCCCATCCGCGCCGCCGCCAGCGCCGCCTCACAGCCGGCATGTCCTGCACCGACAACGATAACGTCATACATATCCGTATCCAACATCCCTTGGAGTCAAGCTTCCCCCATGACCCGATGCACATACACCATATTGGTCTTGCCGCGCCCGCCGCTCGGGATGCCGGCGGTAATCACCACCAGGTCGCCGGCCGTCGCCATGCCGCAGGCCACTGCGGCCCGGTCGGCCGTGCGGATCATCTCATCAGTGCCCTGATATTCCGGCACCAGCGCGGCATGGGCACCCCACACCAGTGCCATTTGCCGGCACACCTTCTCCGAAGGCGTGCAGACCAATATGGGCGTGGCCGGCCGATGCCGCGACACCATGCGGGCGGTATACCCCGACATGGTGGAGGGGATGATGGCCTTGGCCGACAGTTCATGGGCGATCTCGCAGGTAGCCTGGGTGACCGCATCGGTGACGCCGTCCGCCGGCAGAGGGCCAACGCGTTCCAGCTCCCGCTCGTAGGGGAATGCCCGTTCCGTTGCCAGCGCAATGCGCACCATCATCTCCACTGCTTCCACCGGGTACTTCCCGATCGCTGTCTCTCCCGAAAGCATTACGGCATCCGTGCCGTCCAGAATGGCGTTCGCCACGTCGCTGGCCTCGGCGCGGGTGGGCCGCGGGTTGTGAATCATGGACTCCAGCATCTGGGTCGCGGTAATGACCGGCTTGGCCGCCAGCCGCGCCAGTTGGATGATGCGCTTCTGGTAGAGCGGCACCTCCTCCGCCGGCGCCTCCACCCCCAGGTCCCCACGCGCCACCATAACGGCATCCGCCGCCTGGATAATCGCTTGAATGTTCTCCACGGCCTCGCGCTTCTCGATCTTGGCCACGATGGGGATATCGGCCCCCAGCTCCGCCAGGAGCCGGCGCAGTTCCTGCACATCCTCTGCCTGCCGCACGAACGAAAGGGCGATGAAGTCGAAGTCCTGCTGGACGGCGAAGGCCAGGTCCGCGCGGTCCTTAGGCGTGATGGCCGGCAAACTGGAAGCCGCCCCCGGCAGGCTGATGCCCTTATGGGAGAGGAGCGTCCCGCCGGCCAGCACCTCGCCCACGGCCTCCGCCGGGCCGACTTCTTCGACCCGCAGGGACATCAGCCCGTCATCCAGCAGGAGCACATCGCCCGGCCGAAGATGCTGGATCAGCTCCTGATGCGGAATGGGGATGGTATCCCCCTGCTCCACTGACGCCGCCGCTACCAGACGGACATGTCCCCCTTCCTGCAGGCGCATTTGTCCGCCGGCCAACTCTCCCACGCGCAGTTTGGGGCCCTGCAGGTCTCCCATGATGGCGACATTGCGGCGCTCCTCCCGTGCGATCGCCCGCACCATCTGCACAGCACTGGCGTGCGTGGCATGGTCGCCGTGCGAAAAATTGATGCGCGCCACATCCATGCCGGCGCGAATCAGCCGGCGGATCATTTCTTCCGACGAGGTGGCCGGCCCCAGGGTGCAGATGATCTTGGTGCGCCTCCAGGGGGCCGGCGGAGCGAAATAGCGACAGGTACTCACTGCCATCCTCCTCTGCGTATCAGCGACGGCGGATATAATTGTAACCGCGTCCATCCATTTGGCCAAATATCCTCGAGGGCTTCCCGCCCGCCCTTCGCCCTTTCCCGAATTTGACAACTTCAGCCATCCTATGGTATAGTGTGAATTGCCAATGCGGAGGCGTGGTGTAGTGG
>JACIWP010000046.1 GCA_014360855.1 Anaerolineae bacterium | reverse complement strand
GCCCAACGGGAAAAGTTCCTGGAGCGCGATCCCTGGTTCAACCTGCTGTACGCCAATCCCAAGGCCGCTATGGCTACCGTCGAGGACCTTATCCAGGCCATGGACGAGGCCGGCGTGGACAAGGCCGTCGTCTTCGGCTTTAGCTGGTGCGACGTGGGGCTGTGCGTAGAAACCAACGACTACACCCTGGAGGCCATGCGGCGCTATCCGGAGCGCCTCATCGGCTTCTGCAATGTGAACCCTAACACCGGGGAGCATGCCGTGCGGGAGATCCGCCGCTGTGTGGAGGCCGGCATGTGCGGCATCGGCGAGCTGATGCCCAACGGCCAGGGCTTCTCCCTGGACGATACCGAGCTGATGGCGCCCATCGCCGCCGCGGCGCGCGCCTACGACATCCCCATCATGACCCACACCAGCGAGCCTATCGGCCACGATTACGCCGGCAAGGGCACGGTCTCCCCACGCGTCGTCTACCGCTTCGTGCAGGCCTTCCCCGAGATCAAACTGGTCTGCTCCCACTGGGGCGGCGGCCTGCCCTTCTACGAGCTGATGCCGGAAGTGCGCCGCGCCATGCGCAACGTCTATTACGACACGGCCGCCTCGCCGCTGTTATATGACGCGCGCATTTTCCCGTTGATGTACGAGCTGGTCGGGCATAAAATCCTCTTTGCCACGGACTTCGCCCTCATCCATCCCAAGCGCCTGATCGCCCATATCCGCGAGAGCGGCCTGAGCGAAGAGGGCCAGCGCGCCGTATTGGGGGAGAATGCCCGCCGGCTCCTGACCTGCCTCCACCAACCGGGAGCATAACGCCATGGACGTCCAGCGCGAACTCCGCCGACTGCCCAGTGTGGACCGCCTGCTCCAGGAGCCCCATATTGCTGAACGGGTCCGGACCAGCGGGCGCGAGCTGGTGGTGGACGTAGTGCGCGCGGTGCTCGAGGAGACGCGCCACAGCATCCTGGCCGGCCAGCCCTGCCCTGACAGGGAGGCGCTGGTCCATTCCATCGTCCAATCCCTGGACAAGGCCCTGCGCCCCACCCTGCGGCGGGTCATCAACGCCACCGGCGTCATCATCCACACCAATCTGGGGCGCTCACCCCTGAGCGAGGCGGCGCGGCGCGCCATGTGGGAGGCCGGCATTGGTTATTCCAATCTGGAATACGATCTGGAACAGGGCCGGCGCGGTTCGCGCTATTACCATGCGGAGGCCCTGCTGTGCCGGCTGAGCGGCGCGCAGGCCGCGCTGGTGGTCAACAACAATGCCGGCGCCGTACTGCTGGTGCTCAGCGCGCTGGCGCGCGACAAAGAGGTCATCATCTCCCGCTCCCAGCTCATCGAGATCGGCGGCGGGTTCCGCATCCCGGAGGTGATGGCCCAATCCGGCGCCCGGCTGGTGGAGGTCGGCACCACCAACCGCACCCGCCTCTCCGATTACGAGCGGGCCATCACCGAGAACACCGCCCTCATCATGCGCGCCCACCGCTCCAACTTCCGCATCATCGGCTTCACCGCCGAGCCTTCGCTGGCCGAGCTGGTGGAGCTGGGGGACAGGTACCGCATCCCGGTGGTGGATGACCTGGGAAGCGGCACCCTGCTGGACACTGCCCCCTTCGGGCTGGAGCATGAACCGATGGTGCAGGAGAGCGTGCGCGCCGGCGCGGCGCTGGTGACCTTCAGCGGGGATAAGCTCCTGGGCGGGCCGCAGGCCGGCATCATCGTCGGGCGCAGAGACCTGGTGGAGCAACTGCGGCATTTCCCGCTGACACGCGCCCTGCGCGTCGATAAAATCACGCTGGCCGGCCTGCAGGCTACCCTGCTCCACTATCTGAAAGGGGAGGCCCTGCACGCCATCCCCACCTGGCGCATGATCGCCCGGTCGTCCGAGGAACTGCGCGCCACAGCCGAGCGCTGGGCGGAGGCACTGCGCGCCGCCGGCCTGCCGGCAGAGGTGACCGCCGGCCAATCTGCCGTCGGCGGCGGCTCCCTGCCGGGAGAAACCCTGCCTACCTGGTGCGTAGCCCTCACTGTCTCATCCCCGGACGCGCTGGCTCGCCGACTGCGCGCCCACGAGCCGCCGGTGATCGCCTTGATTCAGGAGGACCAGCTTCGCCTGGACCCGCGCACCGTGCTGCCAGACGAGGAGGACACACTGCTCCAGGCCCTGATCGCGGCATTTCACGACGCTCAGCACGCCGGTGAGGTATAGCCATGACTCTGATCCTGGGCATTGAGACCTCCTGCGACGAGACCGGCGCCGCCGTCGTCGAAAACGGCCGGCGCATCCGCTCCAACGTGGTCGCCACCCAAATTGACTTGCACCGACAGTACGGCGGCGTCTTCCCCGAGATCGCCTCGCGCCAGCATATGATTACCATCACCCCGGTCATCGAGCAGGCGCTGAAAGATGCCGGCGTCGGCTATGACGACCTGGATGCCATCGCCGTGACCTACGGCCCTGGGCTGGCCGGCTCCCTGCTGGTGGGCGTGAATACCGCCAAGGCGATCGCCTTCGCCCGGGGCCTTCCGCTGGTGGGCATCAACCACCTGGAAGGGCATATCTACGCCAACTGGCTCATCCCACCCGATTGGCCGCACCCGGAGCCGCCGCCCGAACCGGAGTTTCCCCTGCTGGCCCTCATCGTCTCCGGCGGGCACACCGAGCTGGTGCTGATGCACGGGCACGGCCAGTATCAGCTCCTTGGCCGCACGCTGGACGATGCCGCCGGCGAGGCCTTTGACAAGGTCGCGCGCCTGCTGGGGTTGGGCTTCCCCGGCGGGCCGGCCATCGAGCGCGCCGCCCGTCTGGGCGACCCCGCGTCCTTCCATCTGCCGCGTGCCTGGCTGGGGAATTCCTACGATTTCAGCTTCAGCGGGCTGAAGACCGCTGTCCTGCGCATCGTGCGCTCCTTTGAGGAGAAGGCGCAGGCCGGCGCCCATGCCCCCCGCACCCGCCTGATCACTTCCCAATCCCAGCCGGTGGTGCCCCACATCCCGGTCAACAACCTGGCCGCCAGCTTTCAGGAGGCGGTGGTGGACGTGCTGGTCGAAAAGACGCGCCGCGCCGCCGAAGAATTCGAGGTGAAGATGGTGCTCATGGGCGGCGGTGTGGCGGCCAATACCCGCCTGCGGGAGGAGATGATCCGCCGGCTGTCCGTGCCGGTGCGGGTTCCACCGGTCAAGCTCTGCACGGACAACGGCGCGGTGATCGGCGCGGTGGGCTATTACCGCTTCATCGCTGGCGAGCGCGCCGGTTGGGACCTGGACGTGGTGGCCAGCCTGACCCTTCCGCTCATCAACCCCTAGCGTGCCCGGCGCAGGGGAACTTTCCGCCGGCCTGACGCCGTCTGAAGATACAGTAGACGAGGACTATTTTCTGTTATAATGGTTTCCGAAGGCCGGTATCATCCCATCGCAGGAGGGAAACGCATGTGGCACATGAGGTGCGGCCCATGGCGGTACCGAGTGGAACGCGGTGACCCCATCCAGATGGGGGAAAGCCGGCTGTTCCCGATCGTGCGCATCTGGTCATGGCGGCGCCGGCGCGCTCGCATCGCCTCGCAAAGCCTTACGGCCCAGGGCGCGCTGATGGAAAGCATCGCTCCCATGGCCGTGGTCCTGGAGCGTCCCGGCGAGCGCCGGCTGGTCCCCATCCTCGACCTCACCCGCCTGCTGTTATGGGCCATTGCCGGCCTGTGCCTGGCCGGCACCCTGGCCGCACGCCGCTCCCTTCGCCTGTTGAGCCGCTCCACTGGAGGTGAACCATGAACGATATTGTCTCCCGCTTTTTCCAGGTCTTCGAAGAGTCCAGGGCATCCGCCTCTGTGCAGGCGGTGTTTGGGCCGCCGGAAACCCGCGGCGAGGTCACGGTTATCCCGGTAGCCGCAGTGCGCTACGGCGTGGGGTTCGGCATGGGCGCCAACACGCCGGAGGGCACGGAGGGGGCCGGCGCCCAGGGGCTGGGCGGCGGCGGTGGCGCCGGCACGCGCGCCCGCCCGGTGGCCGTCATCGAAATCACCCCGACCGGGATCAAGGTCCACCCCATCATTGATTACAGCCGGCTGATCATGGCCGGCGTTTGCGCGCTGGTCTGGCTCGCCCTCCTCTGGAGCGGTGTATTAAAGAAGTTCATCGCTTCCCGCACCTCAGCGCGCTGACATTATGCCGGGTGGTGCTATGGGTGAGTCTGCTCGGCCGGCCGTGGTGATCATCAGCGAGCGGACGGAAGCCGCGGAGGTACTGCGCCGCATGGCAGTGCTGGAAACCCATCGGGGCGAGCCGTTCCCCTCCTGGCGCGGGCGGCTGGCCGGCCGTGATGTATGGCTGGTCGTCTGTCTCATGGGCAAGGTCAACGCCGCTATGACCGCCCAGGCGGCGGTGGAGCGCTTCCGGCCGGCCGCCATCCTGATCTGCGGCTCGGCCGGCGGCCTGCATCCCGACGTCCTGCCTGGTGACCTGGTCATCAGCACCCATGCCGCCCACCATGACGCCGGCATGAACTGGGGGAACCGCTTTGTCACGCTGGGGGTGCAGTTCCACCATAACGGCCGCATCGGCCTGCGCCGGCGCTTTCCGGCAGACCCTTCCCTGCTGGCGGCCGCCCAGGAGGCCGCCAGGTCCCTGCCCCACGACGGACACGGCCGGCCGCCCCAGGTGCACGCCGGCCTTATTGTCACCGGCGACCAGGCCGTTTTCTCGCGTCAGCGGCGCCAGGCCATCCTGGAGACATGGCAGGCCCTGGCCGTGGATATGGAGAGCGCGGCGGTGGCTCAGGTGGCGGCAACGCACGGCATCCCCTGGCTGGCCGTGCGCGGCGTCAGTGACCTTGCGGATGAAGGCGCCGGCCTCGATGCCAGCCTGCTCGTCGGCTCCCTGGATGATGAAGGGCTGGGCGCCTGGCTTTCCCTGCAGGGCCGGCGTCTGCGCTACATCCTGCGTCATCCCGATACCCCCTGGCGCGTCTCCCGGCTGATGCAGGGCACACGGCTGGCGGCGGCGCGCGCTGCCGCCCTGACAGAAGCCGCATTATCCCGCTGGCGCGGATAGAGCCGTCTGGAAGATCAGTTCAGTGAACGTGTCGAAATTTTGCACACACGGAGGTGAACGATGAAGCGAGGGATCCGTTTCCCGCTCTGGGTGACTGCGCTGGCCACTGCCCTTTTGCTGGGCATCGCCGGCATCCTCTGGTTCGGCCCGCATCCGCCGCTGGCCGCGGCGCAGGAGCAGGGCGTCTCCCTGACGATTTACAATCAGGACCTGGCATTGGTGCGGGACCTGCGCACGGAGACGCTCAAGGCCGGCGCGAACGCTCTACGGCTGGCCAATGTGGCGGCGCAGGTGGACCCGTCTTCGGTGATCCTGCGCTCGCTCACGGACCCCGCCGGCACGCGCGTGCTGGAGCAAAACTACCTCTATGACCTGGCCAGCACGGACGCCCTGCTCACCAAATACCAGGGGCAGGAGATCCGCGTGGTCACGCAGGACAGCAGCGTCTATACCGGCACCCTCATCAGCGCCGCCGGCGACCTGCTCCTGCAGGCCGGCGACGGCACCGTCACCATGCTGCGGCGCGACGGCATCCGGGAGATCACCTTCCCGAAGCTTCCCGAGGGCCTGGTGACGCGTCCGACCCTGGAATGCCTGCTGGAGGCGAGCAAGGCCGGCCAGCATACCCTGGAGCTGACGTACCTCACCGCCGGCATGAACTGGACAGCGGATTACCAGCTCCTATGGGCCAGCGACGAGAAGACGCTGGACCTGAACGGCTGGGTCACGCTGAACAACAATTCGGGCACCGGCTTCCAGAACGCCCAGGTCAAACTGGTGGCCGGCGCTATTCACCGCGTCAGCGCGCCGGCGCCGGTCGGGGCGGTGCCCGTGGCGAAGGCGGCGCCGGAGGTGGCCGAGCGCCAGTTCTTCGAGTATCACTTGTATGAGATTCAGCGCCCCATCACCCTGCCCAACAACACCTCCAAACAGATCGAATTCATCCGGGCCGCCGGCGTGAAAACCCAGAAGCGCTATTCCTTCGAGTTCACCGCCCTGCGCTACCGCGGCTGGAGCGCCATCTTTGATCCGGGCTACGGCGCAGAGCCGGCGCAGGCCAACGCCCGCGTCGTGCTGGAATTCGTCAATAGCGAAGATGCCGGCCTGGGCATCCCACTGCCGGCCGGCCGCGTCCGCATCTACAAGGCCGACGTGGACGGCACCCAACAACTCATCGGCGAGGACACCATCAACCATACGCCCAAGGATGAAACCCTGCGCTTGTATGTGGGCGACGCCTTCGATCTGATCGGCGAGCGTCAGCAGACCGATTTTCAGCAGGTGAGCAAGGATGTGGTGGAGGAGAGTTTCTCCATCACCCTGCGCAACCACAAGGATGAGGCGGTCACGGTGGATGTGCTGGAGCACCTGTACCGCAGTCAGGATTGGGAAATCATCGAGGAAAGCGCCAAGCACGAGAAGGTCAGCGCCGACACGGTCAAGTGGACCCTGGAGATCCCGAAGGACGGCGAAGTGACCCTCACCTACACGGTGCGCTACCGGCAGTAAGGTGGGGAAACGAAACCTCCCGCAGGGTTCCTGCGGGAGGTTTTTTTCATCAGAGGGAGGCCAGCAGGCCGGCCCCGCCGGCGGCCAGGTTCATAAAGGGCTGGGGATAGAGGCCGATGACGAAGGTCATGACCAGGCAGATCGCCAGCACCCAGCGCAGGGGCCGCGGCACGGGGACCGGTCCGGCCTGTTCGGGCGCCGGCGTGAAGAACATATAGCGCACCACGTTCAAATAGTAGAAGGCGGCGATGGCGCTGTTGATGATGCCGACGATGGCCAGCAGGTAGAACTGCACCTGGATCGCCGCGCCAAAGACGAACAGCTTGCCGATGAAGCCGCCGGTGGAGGGAATGCCGGTCAGGGAGAGCAAGAAGACCAGCATGGTCACTGCCAGCCAGGGCGAGCGCTTCATCAGGCCGGCGTAATCGGCAATGGTCGTCGAGCCGGTGGCCTCCTCAAAGGCGATGACGGTCAGGAAGACGCCCACATTGGTGAACAGATAGGCCAGCAGGTAGATCATGGCGCCGTTGATGCCGTTGAAGGGGCTGGTGGTGGAAAGGCTGAGACAGACCACGCCGATCAGAATGTAGCCGGCATGGGCGATGCTGGAATAGGCCAGCATGCGCTTGATATTGCTCTGGCGCAGGGCTACCAGGTTGCCCAACGTCATGGTGACAATGGAGATGCCGGCCAGCAGTGCCGCCCAATCGGTGTAAAAGCGCGGCAGGCCGGTGATGAACACCCGCATGAGGATGGCGAAGCCGGCGGCCTTCGGCCCCACCGACAGGAAAGCAGTGACCGGCGTCGGCGCGCCCTCGTAGGTATCCGGCGACCACTGATGGAAGGGCACCAGCGCGGTCTTGAAACCGAAGCCGGCCAGCAACAGCACCATGGCCGGGAAAGCGATCCAGCGCGAGGTCTCGGGGACGCCGGCGGCGAAGAAATCCGCCAGCTCCTTCAGGTCCAGCGTCCCGCTGATGCCGAACAGCAGGGACATGCCGTACAGCATCATGGCGCTGGTCGCCGCCCCGTAGAGGAAATACTTGATGGCGGCCTCATTGGCCTTGGCGTCCTGCCGCAGATAGCCGACCAGCACATAGGAGGTGATGCTGATGGACTCCATGGCCAGGTAGACCATCAGGATATTATTGGCGCCGGCGGCCAGGGTCATGGCCAGCGCCACCACAGTCAAGAGGGCGTAAAATTCGGCGCGATAGGGCGTGCGCGGCCGCATGTACGAGATAGCCAGCAGGACCGACAGGGCCGAGGCGGCCAGCACGACGCCGTTGAAGAAGACGCTGAAGCGATCCACCCGCAGCATATTCCCTAACAGGGCGACCTCGCGGCCCCACTGCAGGGAGGAGACGACCAGCGCCAGCAGGATGCCGGCGAGGGCCAGGTACGGCGCCCAGCCCTTCTCCTTGCGGGTGTCGGCCAGGTCAGCGATGAAGATCGCCAGCACGGTGATGAGCAGAATCAGTTGCGGCAAGAGCAGTTCAATGATTTGCGCCAGGGTCAACGCGCACCTCCACCATGATTGCCAGTCAGTCGCCTCATCCGTTCATCCGCATCAGAGCAGCCGGCCCATCAGGGCGGTCGTCGCCGCGTTAAACAGGTTCAGGATCGGCGTGGGGTAAATGCCGAACAGCACCATGAAGATGACCAGCGGCCACATGGTGACCTTCTCGAACAGCTCCATGTCGGTCAGCTTGCCCCAGCGTTCCTCGTTGAAGGGGCCGAGGAACATGTACTGGATGATCTTCCAGAGGATGTAGGCCGCCGTGAAGATGACGCCCAGCACGCCGATGACGGCGTAGATGGGGATGATGGCAAACGTGCCGCGGAAGACGAAGAACTCGCTCCAGAAGCCGGCCAGGCCCGGCAGGCCCAGGCTGGCAAATCCCGTCACCGCCATGATGCCGTAATAATAGGGCAGTTTGGCGCCCAGGCCGCCGAACACATGCAGGTCACGCGTGTGCGCCCGCTCGTAAATCACCCCAACGAGGAAGAACAATCCGCCCGTGATAATGCCGTGGTTGAACATTTGCAGGGCCGCGCCGTTCAGCGCCATGGCTGCGCTGTTGGTCACCACCTCGCCGCGGGTCAGGCTGGCGGCCGCGGCGGCCAATCCCAGCATGACATAGCCCATATGGCTGACGGAGGAGTAGGCGATCAGCCGCTTCAGGTCCCACTGCGCCATACACACCAGCGCGCCGTAGACGATGCTGATAACGGCCAGCACCCCGACCGCCGGCGCGTAGTAGCTGAAGGCCTCGGGGAAGATGGGCAGGACGATGCGCAGGAAACCGTAGGCGCCGAGCTTCAGCAGGACGCCGGCGAGGATGACACTGCCGGCGGTAGGAGCCTCGGTATGTGCATCCGGCAGCCAGGTGTGGAAGGGGAAGCTGGGCACCTTGATGGCGAAGGCCAGGAAAAAGGCCCAGAACGCCAGGCTGACAGCGGTGAAGTTTTGCATAAATGGCCGTACCTGCCCGAAGCGAGCCGTGGCCTCCAGGATGTCGAAGGACCCCACGTTGAAGTAAATGTAGAGGATGGCCAACAGCATCGCCACACTGCCCACCAGGGTGTAGATAAAGAACTTGATGGCCGCATACAGCCGGTTCTGGCCGCCCCAGATGCCGATGAGCAGGTACATCGGCACCAGGCCGACTTCCCAGAAGACGTAGAACAGCACAAAGTCCAGCGCCACGAAGACGCCGAACATGCCCGTTTCCAGCAGGAGGAAGAGGAGGAAGTATTCCTTCACCCGGGTGTGAATGGTGTAGGCGGAGTAGAAGAGGCTCAGCGTGGTCAGGAGCGCCGTCAGGAAGATCATGGGCACGCTGATGCCGTCCACGCCGACGTGGTAGGTCACGCCCAGGGTGGGGATCCACGGTACTTTTTCGACGAACTGCATCCCGCCGGCGACATTGTCATACGTCACCCATAAGATAATGGACAGCACCAGCGGGATCAGGCTGACGGCGACCGAGTACCACTTGATGGTCTTCTCCTGCTCTTTCGGGATCAGCAGGCCTACGATCGCACCGATCACCGGCACAAAGGTTATCACCGTGAGAATCGGGAAATCCATCGTTGTGCTTCCTCCTCAGCTCGAGCAAGATGAACGTCCATGTTTGCCGCACAGTGGTATCAAACCACTACCGAGATCACCAAGAGCACAAACACGGCCAGCGCGGCCGCCAGCAGGTAGTTCTGCACCCGGCCGGTCTGGGTCTGCCGCAGTGCCCCGCCCATCCAGCCGACGACCGCCGCCACACCGTTGACCGCGCCGTCCACAAAGGTGCGGTCGAACCAGCCGCCCAGATTGGACAGCGCCACGCCGGCCTTGCCGGCCAGGTTCACCAGCGGATCCACCACCCACTTGTTGTCAAAGGCAAAGCAGACCTCCGACAGCCACAGCGTCAGCCGGATGAACGTGGCCTGATACAGCTCATCGAAATAGTACTTGCGCCGCAGGACGGTATACACCGGCCCCAGGGCCTGGATGAGCGGGTCGGGCTGGCCCTCTTTCAGCGGGTTGCGGCCGTACACCAGCCAGGCCACGAACAACCCACCCAGGGCCATGGCTACCGAGATCAGCATCACCAGGCCGTTGAGCGGCGTAGCGGGGAACTCATGCCCCACGAAGTGATGGAAGGGATTGCCCAGCAGGTGCCCCAGCACCGGGAACTCCTCGGGGACGCCGGCAAACCCCAACAGGGCGGCGAAGACCGCCAGCACGATGAGCGGATAGGTCATGCTCTTCGGGCTTTCGTGGGCGTGGGCATGCGGCCGGCGCGATTCGCCGTAGAAGGTCAGGAATATCTGCCGGCCCATGTAGAAGGCGGTCAGGAAGGCGGCCAGCGTCAGGAACAGCCAGACAAAGAAGGGCCACGAGGCCACGCCCAGCTCCGTGAATTGATGGAACGCATTCGCCAAAATCTCATCCTTGGACCAGAAGCCGGCGAAGGGCGGCACGCCGGCGAGGGCGAACGTCCCCACCAGGAACGTGGCAAAGGTGATGGGCATGTGCTTGCGCAGTCCGCCCATCTCCATCATGTCCTGCGTGCCCGAACCGTGGATGACGGAACCGGAACCCAGGAACAAGAGCGCCTTGAAGAAGGCATGCGTGATAAGATGGAACACCGCCGCCACATAGGCGCCGATGCCCAAGGCCGCAATCATATAACCGAGCTGGCTGATGGTCGAGTACGCGAGCACCCGCTTGATGTCATCCTGCGCCACGGCGATGGTCGAGGCGAAGAGGGCCGTGAAGGCGCCGATGAAGGCGACCAACCCCAACTGCGGGCCGGCCTCCACGGCGGTGAAGAGCGGGAAACAGCGCGCCACCAGGTAGACGCCGGCGGACACCATGGTCGCCGCATGGATGAGGGCGCTGACCGGCGTGGGGCCTTCCATGGCGTCCGGCAACCACACGTGCAGGGGGAACTGGGCGCTCTTGCCCACGGCCCCGCCGAAGATGAGCATGGCCAGCAGGGATGCCCAGGGCAGTGACCCCAACGGGCCCAGGTTCACTTGGGTGTGCGCCAGCTTCTCCAGCGTCTCAGGGGCGAAGATATGGGCGAAAGTCAGCTCGCCGGTCTGGCTGTAGAGCAGGAGCATGCCGGCCAGCATGAAGGCATCGCCCACGCGCGTGGTCAGGAAGGCCTTCAGGCCGGCCTTCATGGCCGAGGGCTTCTCGAACCAGAAGCCGATCAACAGGTACGAACACAGGCCCATGATCTCCCAGAAAATGAAGAGCATGAGCAGGTTATCGGCCACCACTAGCCCCAGCATCCCGCAGGCGAACAGGGAGATATAGGCGAAGAAGCGGGAATAGCGCGGGTCCCCATGCATGTAGCCTACGGAGTAGATGAAAATCATCAGACAGACAAAGGGGACCATGAAGAGCATGATGGCGGACAATGGGTCCACGTTCACGCCCATGGGGAACCATTCGGTGCCCGTCGGCAGCCAAGGCACATACAGGCGGAAGGCCTCTTCGCCCATGCCGATGTGGCCGGCGATGCTCTGGAGGAACACGCCCCACGAGAGCACCCACGACACGGCCACACTGCCGATGGCAATGCCCGAACTCAGCTTCTTATTCGGATTGGTGAACAACACGATCAGCACAAAGGACAGGAACGGGAAAACCGGAATCAGCCAGGTCAGGTTGAGCATCGACCCCACTCCATGGATGTGCGAGGTATGAGCACCTCTTACAGCTTCATCAGGTCGACTTCCTCGACGTTCACCGTATCGCGCGTGCGGTAAATGGCCACGATGAGCGCCAGGCCGACCGCCGCCTCAGCGGCCGCCACCGCCAGCACCACCAGGGCGAAGACCTGCCCGGTCATATGCGCCGGCGTGAGATAACGCCAGAACGCCAGCAGGTTGATGTTCACGGCATTCAGCATCAGCTCCACCGCCATCAGGATGCCGATGGCGTTGCGCCGCGCCAGCACGCCGTACAGGCCGATGCAGAACAGCGCCGCCGCCACGATGAGATACCAGGATAATGGCACCATATCCCTGCGCTCCTCCCTTGCTTACCGCTCGCGGGCGATGAGGATGGACCCCACCAGCGCCGCCAACAGCAGAATGGACACCACCTCAAAGGGCAGGACATAGGCCGGGCTGACCAGCGCCTGGCCCAGCTCGGCAATGAACGCCGGCGACGGCTCTCCCATGGGGGCCGCCGGCCAGGGCGCCCGCACCAGCACCACTGCCAGCACCACGAAGAGCAGGCCGGCGACGATCGCCGCCGCCCACCACTGGCGGTTGAAGCCGCGCACGTTTGGGTTCATCAGGTCGCGGCTCAGCATGATGGCAAAGATAATCAGGGTGAGGATCGCGCCCACGTAGATGAGCACCTGGATGCCGGCGAAGAACTCCGCCTGAAGCATGAGGTACAGGCCGGCCACCCCGATGAAAACGAACACCAGGTACAGGGCGCTGTGGAACAGGTTGCGGTTGGTGACCACCACCAGCGCACATCCCAATATGAACAGGCTCAGGATAATAAAGATTGCTTGTGCCATGTCAGCATCCTCAGGTGAATGAACTTCGCGCCCCCAAATCGAACGAGCATTACGTCTCGCCCCAGAACTGGCCCTGCTGGGTGATTTCCTCTTTGTCCCCCAGCTCCAGCAGGCGGGGCAGGTCCCAAAGCGTGTCCTTGTCGTAGCAGGCCAGCTCGTAAAAGCGGCTCAGCTCGATGGCGTTGAAGGGACAGGATTCGACGCACTGCCGGCAGAAGATACAGCGCCCGACGTTGTACTGATACAGGGTCGGCTTGCGCTCCTTGCCCTTCCCTTCCCCTTCCACCTTGATACAGCCGTGGGGGCAGGCCCGCTCGCACATGCCGCAGGCCGTACAGCGGGGCTGACCGGTCTCCGGGTCGCGCAGATGCACCAGCGGCCCGCGAAAGCGGGGCCACATGGGCACCTTCTCCTCCGGATACTGGATGGAAAAGGTCCCATGCAGATACGGCTCCGGGGAACGCGTGGGATGGACCCCGTCCCGGAAGTAGCGGCGGGGGAATTTGCGAATATCTGTGACGAAAGTGCCGATCATGTGGCGCAGTGTCACCGAAAGTCCCTTGAGCAAGCCCGTCCCGTACATGTTCACCTCATGTCCCTGGAATGACAGCCGGCTCCATCAGCGCAGTGCGGCGCCCTCGGCGGCCATTTCCTTGCGCCGCTGGGCGCGCCCCATGAAATACGAGACCCCGAGGATGAGCGCGATGTTGCAGACGAACAGCACGACGCCGGCGATCAGTTTATCCGCGATCAGCTTGTCCACGAAGCCGGTGATGGCCAGCCCCACCAGCCCCGCCGGCACCATCACCTTCCAGCCGATCTTCAGCACTTGGTCAATGCGGATGCGCGGGAAGGTGTTGCGGATCCACATGAAGACAAGGATGACCACGAAGGTCTTGATGAGGAACCACAGCCAGGAAGGCAGCCAGGGCCCCAGCCATCCGCCGAAGAAGAGGGTGACCATCATGGCCGAGCCGGCGAACAGGTGGATGTATTCCGCCAGGAAGAAGAGGGCGAACTTCATGCCGCTGTACTCGATGAAGTGACCGGCGACGATCTCCGAGTCCGCCTCCAGCAGGTCAAAGGGACAGCGGATCATCTCGGCAGAGGCCGCCAGGAAGTATAGGATGAATATCCCCGGTATCAGGAGGAAGAACCAACCGCGCTCCTGTTGCGCCAGCACGATATCCTGGGTGGAGAGGGAGCCGGCCAGCATGACCACGCAGATGATGCACAGCGCCAGCGGTACCTCATAGGTGATGAGCTGGGCGACAGAGCGGAAGGCACTGATAAGGGCATATTTGTTGCGGGAACCCCAGCCGGCGGTCAGCAGACCGATGATGCTCAACGAACCCACCGCGGCGAAGTACAGGATGCCGATGTTCAGGTCCGCCGCCACCATATTGCGGCCAAAGGGCAGGACCGCGTAGGTCATCACCGCGCCCACCGTGACGATGACCGGCGCCAGGTTGAAGGAGAAGCGGTCCGCCACATGGGGGATGATATCCTCTTTGATGAGCATCTTGATGGCATCCGCAAGGGGCTGTAGGACGCCGTAGGGTCCCCAGCGGTTGGGGCCATAGCGGTCGCCGGCGCGCGCCGCCACCTTGCGCTCCAGGAAGGAGAGGATGAGCACTGCCACGATGCCGATGGCCAACAGGACCACGATGACCAGCAGGTCCATGATCAGCGTCACCAGCCAGGCCGGCAGGAAGCCGGCCAGCCAGTTCTGCAGTGCCATCCCAATGGCGTTCCACACGTTCTCAATGGTCCAGACGTTCTCCATCGCCCCTATCCTCTCGCCGTGCTAGCGATCCACATCGCCCAGGGTGATGTCAATGCTCCCGAGGATGGTCACCACGTCCGCCACCTTATGGCCAATGCACATCTCCCGCAGAAGGGTCAGGT